>DATGWX010000501.1:0-2676 GCA_035299275.1 Bacteroidia bacterium | reverse complement strand
TTCAAAAAAATTATTTTGCTTTTCTGAACAGGTAACGCGTTAAAAATATACCTGTACCACCTTTACCTTCAGCAGGACTGTGCACACCGGCAGTAACAGTATAGAGCTCCCAACCTTCGGTGGTGTATTCATTTATTTTATCGACAATCAACTTATCGTTGTTTACCACATTACCAAAGTTAATGCCCACCATGCTGTAAAAATTGAGCAGGTCTTTTTCTACCGTACTGCCTTTCGCATCCGTTGATACCATACGCGACCTACCCATTCCACCTGACACAACC
Source organism: Bacteroidia bacterium (assembly GCA_035299275.1). GTDB lineage: Bacteria > Bacteroidota > Bacteroidia > UKL13-3 > UKL13-3 > JAGPCK01. Next base: position 2,392 of record DATGWX010000501.1, on the reverse strand, counting down.
GACTCTACTGTAGAAAACTGTCGGTATTCATACACGGTTGTTTCATTTGATTTAGCTTTAAACGAGAACAGTCCGTACAGGCTCAGAGAAATCATCACTGCCATAGCAGTAGTAGTTAACAGTTGTTTCATTTTTTATCTTTTTGTTTTTATATTCAAATTTAAAATAAGGCTCTATTTTTGTTACACGAATTGAACCAAAAAAATAATACCATGCAAAAAATAATGTTCGTGCTGCTTGCAGCATTTATGGGCCTTGGCGCTCAGGCTCAAAAATTTGCCAAAATACAGGTTAAAGAAGTGAAGGTTAAAATAGGTGAGCAACAATTTACCGGTGAAGCTGTAACCATTCCTTTGGAGTTAAGAGACAAAACCAGTCCGGTTACTTTGTTTGCCAATGCAGATGTAAAAATAACCGCTACTTATAAACTCATTGATATGAAAAGTGGCAGAAGCGACCACATGGCTTCAGGCATTCGCTTTAAAATTGTGTACGATTGCGTTTACAAAGGCAAAAAGCAAAACCGCAAAGTAGAGCGCATGTTTTTCTTAAACGACAAAAGAGAGTTTGAAGAGAAAGACTATTTTGTGATTAACGACAAAATCAAAAACACTAAAATAGAAATAAAGTACACCGGAGTGATGGAAGAATAGTTTTCATTAAACTGTACCAACAAAAAACCCGCCTTGAAGCGGGTTTTTTTATTAGCCTAAATATGCTTTTAGTATTTTACTCTTGGATGATTTACGCAATCTGCGCAAAGCCTTTTCTTTAATCTGACGAACACGCTCACGGGTTAAACCAATTTTGTCAGAGATGTCTTCCAGTGTATGAGCCGGACCGCCATCTAAACCGTAGTAGTACTTTAACACATCCTTCTCTTTTTCAGAAAGGGTAGATATTACACGGTTAATTTCTTTTTGTAATGATTCGTTTATCAAAGTCACATCAGGGCGAGGTTCATCGTTGCTGTCCAATATACCCAAAAGAGTGTTGTCTTCTCCTTCAGTTAACGGAGCATCAATGGATAAATGACGGCCTGTGCTGCGCAATGCATTTTCTACTTCAATTAAAGGAATATCCAACTCTGTAGCAATTTCTTCTACTGTTGGTTCGCGCTCCAAACGCTGCTCCAGTAAAGCGGCTGCATTACCTATACGGCCAATAGAACCTACTTTATTTAATGGTAAACGTACAATACGAGATTGATCGGCCAAAGCTTGAAGAATGGATTGACGAATCCACCAAACGGCATACGAGATAAATTTGAATCCGCGGGTTTCGTCAAAACGTTTGGCCGCTTTAATTAAGCCCAGGTTACCTTCGTTGATTAAGTCACCTAAGGTAAGTCCTTGATTTTGATATTGTTTGGAAACAGAAACCACAAATCGGAGGTTGGCATTTACCAAACGTTCCAAAGCTACCTGGTCTCCTTCACGTATCCTGCGCGCCAGTTCTACTTCCTCCTGGGCGTCAATCATGGATACTTTACTTATTTCATTCAGGTATTTATCAAGGGATTTGCTTTCGCGGTTGGTAAACTGTTTACTTATCTTTAGTTGTCTCATGCGTGGTAATAAGGGTATTCAAAAAAGTGGTGCGAAAATCGTAAATAAAACGGAGAGTAGAAAATTTTATTTTGATTTACAGTAACTTATCAATAATTATACCAATGAATGCTTTATGTCAAAAGATGTTTGTAACCACTTCGTTCATATAAATTTAGATTGGTTTGGCGCAGTATGGCAGAGTTTTCAGCATGGAAAATCTGTGTTAAAAGAGACAAATATTCTCTTTACCCCCACACGTTGTACACCAGCCAACTGCTCAAATAAGCCAATGCGGTGAGGTAACCCAGTTGCACCATGGTCCATTTCATACTTTTTGTTTCGCGCCAGGTAACGGCCAGTGTACTCATACATTGCATGGCAAATGCATAAAACACCATCAGGGAAGCAATAACTGCTGAGGAATATTGAGGTTTCCCGGTTTGCGGGTTAATCTCGGCCTGCATTTTTTGGCTGATGGTGGTTAAATCTCCTTCCTGCCCCTGCACACTGTAAATGGTGGTAATGGTGCCTACGAATACCTCGCGGGCGGCAAAAGAAGTAATAAGCGCAATACCAATTTTCCAGTTAAACCCCAAAGGTGCAATGGCGGGTTCAATAAATTTACCAAAGTGGCCGGCATAAGAAACCTCGAGTTTTTCTGAAGCATAAGCTGCCTCCCACTGTTCGGGCGTAAGTTGCTTTTTTAACATGGGGTCGGCATATTTTACGGCCAAACGATCCAGGTCTTTTGAGGGACCATAGGAAGCCAAGGCCCACAGTACAATAGAAATAGCCACTATAATTTTTCCGGCTTCCAGCACAAAACTGCGGCACTTTTCAAA
>DATGWX010000500.1:0-2031 GCA_035299275.1 Bacteroidia bacterium | reverse complement strand
CACTGGGCACCTATACCGTAATGCAAATTGCCGACCTGGCCATGATTACCGGTAACATAGGCAGGCGCGGTGTGGGTGTGAATCCCCTACGCGGACAAAACAACGTGCAAGGTGCAGCCGACATGGGTTGCCAGCCACACCAGGGCGCAGGTTATTATGATCTCACCTTGCCGGAGTATCACCAAAAATATGAAGCGTTTTACAACGTGAAGTTGCCCATGCACATCGGGTATAAAATACCGCAGATGTATGATGCAGCCATTGACAATAAACTGAAAGCGCTTTGGTTAATGGGTGAAGACAATGTGCAAACCGACCCCAACACCAACCACGTAAAAGCTGCTTTAGGCAAACTCGATTTGCTGGTGGTGCAGGAAATTTTTATGACAGAAACCGCTAAGATGGCGCACGTAGTTTTACCTGCCTCTTCGTTTTTGGAAAAGAGCGGTACGTTTACCAACGGTGAGCGCAGAATTCAACGTGTACAAGCCGTGGTTGAACCCATAGAAGGCACCAAACCTGACGGACAAATTGTGATTGACATCATGAACCGCATGGGCGCCAAAGAACCCGATTACAACCCGGAATATTTACTAAATGAAATATCGCAGATAGTGCCCTTCTTTGCCGGTGTAAAATGGAATGAGTTGGGTGAAAACGGCAAACAATGGCCGGTAGCACCTGATGGTTCGGATACGGAGATACTGCACATTGATACCTTTAAACGCGGCAAGGGCAAGTTTATGAGTGCCGATTGGCGCGAGTCGCAGGAGTTGGTAACCAATGCCAAAGAGTTCCCTTACATACTTACCACCAACCGCGAGCTGGAACATTACAATGCCGGTACCATGACCCGCAGAACCCGCAACGAACAAATTTTAAAAGAAGACGTGTTGCTCATTAACCCGGCTGATGCGGAGAAACATTTTATCCAGGATGGCGATATGGTATGCATTGAAAGTGCCCGTGGTAAAATTGATGTAAAGGCCCGCATTACCGATGAAGTAAAATCGGGTGTGGTCTCTTCTACCTTCCACTTCCCTGATATAAAAATGAACGATATTACCAGCAGCGTAAGTGACAGCGATGCCATGTGCCCCGAGTACAAAGTAGTAGCGGTAAATATCAGAAAGAGTAAAGGGAAATATAAGGTGGAGAAAGTCTCCTGAGTTACAAACTCAGGAGAGCAGAGGGATAATAAAAATGACATCCACTGAAAAAAAATACTCCCCATCTGTTTTGTACGAAGTCATCGGAGAAACACTCATAAAAGTCCAGACTGTAGAATGGGCTTTGCATGGGATTGTTGCAATAGCGAGCAAACACAGTAAAGCGAAAAGTCGATTCAAACACCTTACTATGGAATCATTTCTTTCTGATGATGTAGAGAACAAAAAGCAACGTAAACAAACTCTAGGACAAATTAAAGAGTTTTTACAAGCAGTTGATTTTTTTAGAGAGGATATTGATGAAGAGATTGAATTATTTGTAGACAATAGAAATACATTTATTCATGATTTTTATCGGCAACTTAACTGGCGAGCGTTTATTCACTTCGTTCATGAGATCACTTTGCTAAGTTGTAACGCGTGTCTCTCCTCGCCATCACGCGCATGTTGCGCGTGACTGACTATTTCCGTCTGAAAACAGAATATCCAACATTAGTTACCACATGGCCGCGGGTCGACACATACAACATTATATACGTTAATCGTTCACGGTCTTTTATCGGTTGTTCCAGATTTTTCACAACATGTAACCCAAATTCCGTTTGTACTGTAAAGACTTCTCCTTTGTTATGCTTTAGAATGGCCTCTTCAAAGGGACGAACCATTACCCCCTGATGAAAATAACTAAGATCACATTGGGGTCTGTTCCTAACTCCATCCATGGAATATAATCTACACATTGAATCATAGTCAGCTCCTTTTTTCACTGCCGTGCAAATAGAATCGGCCAAAACCTTTACCTGAGCCATGGAACGGGATGAATCAGGAAAAAGTAAAATATGACTTACCCTCATACGAATAG
>DATGWX010000499.1:0-3418 GCA_035299275.1 Bacteroidia bacterium | reverse complement strand
CGGCTCTTCTGTAGCAGATCCGCCAACTGTCATGGAACGAAGCGTAACTTCCCCGTCTTTACCGGTTTTAAGCACGGGCTCAAAACGAAGGGCAGCTTTAGAGTTGATAGACTTTTCAGGTACTATAGCAGTAATAACTACGGCAACAGAATCGCCATGTACCTCAAGCACTTCGGGTTCAACCTGATAGCGGTTCTTACCCATGTTGTTCTTCACGCTACAGCCGTAAAGGGTTACCAAACCGGCAACGGCTAAAGCACCTGCATTCCTGAGAATTAATTTCATATTTAGTGAATTTTTTGGTGGTGAACGATTAAATTTGAGCGCGAAATTATAAAATAATTCCACTTGTACCTAATTAAAATCAAAGGAAAAGCCAAAATCCCCGACTATGTCCAGCTACGGGACGAGAATTTCACGCTAATAGCCTACTTTCGACTGGACAGGCCTGAACGGGCCCTTACCAAGTGCGGTATGGAGGAAAAACAACATCTGATATTGGACGAGTTGAGTAAAATACCCTTCGGGAAGATGCATAAATTTGAGCTATGAGCAACGAAAACACGGAAAAAGAATCCATCATTGAGTTTGAAGGAGTTGACATTTACCAGCAAAACAACCTTATTCTGCACGGGGTAGCACTGCATGTATACAAGGGAGACTTTTGTTACCTGATAGGCAAAACCGGCAGCGGTAAATCATCTTTACTCAAAACACTTTACGGAGAGCTGCCTGTTTACGAAGGAAAAGCAACCATAGCGGGGTTTGATTTAGTGACACTTACACAAAAGGATGTACCCTTTTTGCGCAGAAAACTGGGCATTGTATTCCAGGACTTTCAATTGCTTACAGACAGAAGTGTGTTTGAAAACCTCGAGTTTGTGCTGAAGGCAACCGGATGGAAAGATAAAAATGACATCAAAAACCGCATTACCGAAGTGCTGGATATGGTAGGCTTAACCACCAAAGACTTTAAAATGCCCCATGAACTTTCAGGCGGAGAGCAGCAACGTGTAGTAATTGCCCGTGCCCTGCTTAACCAACCCGAATTGATACTGGCCGATGAGCCCACCGGAAATCTGGACCCGGAAACATCGGATGAAATTATGAAGCTGTTGCACAGCATTGCTGCCAGCGGAACTGCTATTCTGATGGGCACACATGATTACCGTTTGATTGATAAGTTCAACAGCCGCATCATAAAGTGTGATGGCGGTAAAATAATTGAGAACTTTAAGTTTTAAGCCGGAATATTTGCTCAGAAAGCATACGCGCATTTTCCACATTGCAAAAACGTTCTTCCAGTAACTGCTGCCGTTGAGCCAACAGGTTGCTGTCGAATGTCATGCCCATCAGCTTTTTTACTTCTGCTCTTATTTGCTCGGGCTTGTCTTTTACAATACACAAAGACTCCAGTCCCGTGCTTTTTACCATAAGCGAATTCACCAAACAGAATTTCCCTTTGTACAACGCATTAATCAATTTGAGTTTAATGCCCGTTGCCTGAAAAGTAGGCAATAAGTTAACATGTGCCTTGCTAATAAGCGCATCAATTTGCGCAGTAGTTAAGGAAGGTTGAATGGTAACATTGCTGCGTTCTTCCACCAGTTTAATCAACTCATCAGAAGGGTTGTTGCCTGCAATAACCAGAGGCACATCCAAATCATTAAACACCTCGCGCAGCAGGAAGCGGGCTGCTACATCATTCTCCCCTACGCCCAGATTACCGTGGTACAAAACAAACGGTTCGTCTTCTGCTGAAATTTGCACCTTCTCATTGGAATGAAAAGCCGGCAGGTAAAATACACCTTTGAATTTTTTGTTGAGGTAAGCATAATCGGCCGGAGAAATAGCCGCGATTAATTGAGCATGATGCAATATTTTCTCATACGAACGAAGATTCTGCGACTCCACCTTGAAAAAATATTTCTTAAAAAAACTACGTTCGCTTTCTTCCAGCTTAGCGTAGTACTGGTGCTCAATGTTGTGCATGCGCACTACCTTGATGCGGTCTTTCAGCAATTTATCAGCCAGGTGGTAAGTAGTGTGTAAGCCTTCAAATAAAATGGGGTAATCATCATACAACAAATTGCGCAACAGCGTATCGTCATTGCGTGTGCTCACGATGTAAGGCGTTTTACCAATGAACGGATTTTTATACGTACGTCTTTTGTAATAATGCACCTCGTGACACAGTTGACTCAACTCCTCCGATTCGTTTCGCCCGTAATGGAATGCGTGCAAGTGCACCTTGATGCCCAACTGGTGAAGTGCTTTGATTTTATAAAACACATCAATGACCCCGCCATAGTTAGCCGGATACGGAACATCAAACGAGATAATATGTAGATGCTTCTCAGCAGTTTTCATACAGTTGAATCAACGCTTTTTCTTCGTGTTGCCAGTTGTACACTTGGCGTGCCTGCAAACACTGTTGGCGCAAGGTAGCATAAAATGCCGCATCATCCAAAAGCTGGGTGATACAGGCGGCAATAGCTTCTACCTTAGCCTCGCACACCACTCCTGTGGCATAGTGATTAAGTATGGCCTTGTACTCAGGAAAAGGCGGATTGAGAGAAGGCACAGCGGCATGCATGTAGTCAAAAAATTTATTGCTCAGTGAATAGTAGTAACTCTGCCCCGCATGGTGCAATAAATTGTAGCCTAAAAAAGCCTGCTGTGTAAGTTGCTTCAACTCCTGTGGATTCACATAGCCCAAAAATTCTACCTTATCCTGTAAGTGCAACTGCTTTACTTGTTCACGCAAAGCTGTGCTTAAGTCTCCTTCCCCGGCCAGTTTTAACTTTAAGGAAAGTTGTGGCATAGCCGCTATTAACTCTTCCAATGCACGCCCTTCATTGAGGGCACCCTGGTACAAAATAAACTTTTCGCTTGCAGCAACTTCAGTAGCCGGTTCCTGCCACACCGGTACATTTCTGATGGTGCTGAAAGTTGTACCGTACCTGCGGCCCATTTCAGCAGCCAACGTTTCACTTACCGTATACTTCGTTTTTACTTTGGGATAAAAAGTGCGTTCTACCCATTGCCACACGCGTTGCACCATTTTTCTGCGGGCCACTTCGGGCACTTCTGAAAAATATTCGTGTGCATCATACACTATCTTTTTAGAACGTATCCTGCTCACTAAAAAAGAAGGAACCAATGTATCTGCATCTACCGGAGCAAGAATATCTACACGCTGAAAAATTAAAAAGAAAAACAGGCGCAGGTTGTATTCGATATAAAACAGTTTGCCTTTGTTGAAAAAACACGACAGTCTCTTTTGCTGAAAAGTAGTTCTAGCAAGCGGCTTGGATGCGGGCAAAACCCTGCCCACCAGCAGCACCTCAAACCCAGCCTTGGCAAGCGAAGAACAAATGCGCTGCATGCGTTGGTCATGCACCAGATCATTGATTAC
>DATGWX010000498.1:0-3273 GCA_035299275.1 Bacteroidia bacterium | reverse complement strand
TACTGTACCCGAACAAGCCAATTCCACATCATCAGGATGAACGCCTATAGCCAGAATATCTAACTTCATGTCGCAAAAATACCAATTTAAGGCAGAATGTAAGACTCTATAAAAACAAGTTTTAGTTGAACCCGAGTGATTTAATAATCATTTCAATCTGGTAGTCTTCCACAGGATCGTACTCCTGTTTCAGATTACTGCCAAAGGTTTTGGCCAGTGTTTGCCAGAAGAAAGTACCTGCGCTGCCTTTGTAATCTTTCAGCAGTTCATAAGTGGTTTGTCCCGTTTCCCGGTGTATGAGTTTCACCAGAATTTTACCTTGTGTGATGGTAAGTTTGGTGAGGTCGTCCATAAACTGATCTTTGATGGCTTTTTCGGTTTCTTTGATGTAAGCCTTACGTTGTTTTTTATCTTCCATCAAGGCCAGGTTCTGTTCCATTAGCTGCAAACGAAAAGCGGCCATCTTAGCATAAGGCAAGGCTCTGCGTACATCACGCACCAACTTGCGGAACTTACGCATGGCCACAGTATCTTTTGCATCAATTTTGGTAAAAGTGGGCAGGTTATAAATTACAATGGTATCTCCATCCACTACTTCAAAAGGCAAAATTTTGAAATCGCCTTGTTGTGCTTTAACCAAAGTGAAACCAAACGACAGAAAAAGAAGTAAAGTGATTTTTTTCATTGCCTGTTGAAGGAATATCAAATCACAAGCCAAAGATTAAGCTGTGGCAGGCTTACGCTTTAACCACCACCAACCAAAGGCTCCGGTAGCAAATAATAAAACGGATATTATTTCGGCCTGAGTTACCTGTGCACCAAAAATATGGTACACACTGTTTACACGTATTTTCTCAATCATAAACCGTTCTACACCATTGAGCATTAAATAAAGGCAGAACATTAAACCTGGCGTTTTTAGCTTTTTGCGAATGGACCACAGAAAAACGAACAAGCCTATACACAGTATGGCTTCGTATAAAGGAGTAGGAAAAACGCCTTCAGGCAATGCATTGCAATAACGACCTTCGCAGCCGGGTATGGGTACACCGTCATGCACCACATTGTTGGGATAAGTGTAACTCCAAAACCAATCAGGCAAAAAAGACAGGGATGATGGTTGAGGCAAGGTATTCACAATACCCCAATCGCCATCACCTGATACCTGACAACCAACACGACCCATGCCATAGGAAAGCATTAAACCGGGCGCAGTAGCATCAGCCATGTGTATAGGCTTCACTCCGTTTTTATTGGCAAAGTACAGAACGGAAACAGCACCGCAAATCAAGCCACCGTAAAAGGTAAGTCCGCTGGCTGAGAACAGGGAACCCATAGGGTCTTGCCAAAACTCATCGAGGTTCTCCAATTGATGAAATACTTTAGCGCCTAAAATACCTGCAACTGCTGCAATGGTAACTACTGTATCCATTAACTGATAGGGATGACGCTCCACTTCCACCCATTCAGGTTTTGGTAGTTTTTCCTTGTCGTCTTCCTTTTTTCTGAGGTAAACGGAAAGTCCGAGTCCTAATAAACCACCTACCCAGCTTCCGTCTAAAGTGAGAATGAGTGATTGCGGATCTGCACCAAAGGCTTTTGCATTCAGAATAAAATAAAGCAGTTTAAATCCTATAAGAAAACCTGTAACTGCCGCCATAGCATAATCACTTTTTGTGGCAGGCTCTCCGCGCAATACTTTAATGCGCATGGATGCAATCAGTCCCTCGTTTTCTTTGCGCAACAATTCCCGTTTAGAAACCATGTAGGCTCCCACAAAAGATAATGCGAGAATAAATCCGAAACTGGGCAAAGCCGGAAATGGTAATCCGAACAGGTCATTGAAAAGATGTTGTAGCGTAGGATACATGAATATGTTTTAAATTAGTGAACCACGGGAACGTTACACAATACCGTTCCGTCATCTGTTATCTGTACAAGTTCTACTTCCGTTACTTCGTTAACCAGTAAAGGATCGTAAGTGGTTTTTACCTTAATGTAATTATCCGTAAACCCGTGCATGAAACTACCGTCCTGTTCAGCTTCAAATAACACGTTAAAAGTTTTGCCTAAATGTTGCTCGTAAAAGAACCTGCGTTTTTTATCTGAAAGTATATGCAGCATTTTACTGCGCTCATTCCTCTCATTCATGGGCACTATACCTTCCATTTTGTAAGCGGTGGTATTCACGCGCTCAGAGTAAGTAAATACATGCAGGTACGAAACGTCCAGCTCATTCAAAAAAGTATACGTATCTAAAAAGTCCTCGTGCGTTTCTCCCGGAAAGCCTATAATCACATCCACCCCTATACAGGCGTGTGGCATCAGTTTTTTGATAGTGGCCACTCGGTTGGCATATAGCTCCCGCAAGTACTTTCTGCGCATCAGCTTCAGCAGTTTATCGCTGCCTGATTGCAGTGGAATATGAAAGTGGGGAACTATTTGTTTTGATACGGAGGCTAACTCCATAATTTCGTTAGTAAGTAAATTGGGCTCAATAGAGGAAATACGCAAACGGGTAATACCCTCTACCTGTTCCAGTCCTTTTAACAAATCATAAAACGTTTCTCCGGTACTCACCCCAAAGTCGCCAATGTTTACGCCTGTAAGCACAATCTCTTTTACTCCTTTGGCTACAATTTCTTCAGCTTGTTTTATTACGTTGGCTACTGTATCACTGCGGCTTTTGCCCCGGGCCAGCGGTATGGTACAAAAAGAACAAAAATAATCACACCCATCCTGAACTTTGAGGAAAGAACGGGTGCGGTCGCCCACAGAGTAAGCCGACTGGTAAGTGCTCACTTCTTTGATGCGCGTATTGTGTACCTCGCCCCTGCTGCGTTTCGTCAAATCGCTCAAATGGGCAATCAGGTTGAACTTCTCAGCTGCTCCTAAAACCACATCTACACCCGGAATACCGGCAATTTCTTGTGGTTTGAGTTGCGCATAACACCCCACAATGGCCACAAAAGCACCCGGATTAAATTTGAGGGCCTCTTTCACCACTTTACGGCATTTTTTATCTGCATTATCGGTTACCGAGCAGGTATTTATCACATACACGTCCGCCCCTTGCTCAAAATTAACTTTCTGAAAACCATGCTCATCTAACTGACGTGCAATGGTAGAAGTCTCAGAAAAGTTGAGCTTACAACCTAAGGTATAAAAAGATACTGTTTGTATCGCCATGAGCCGCAAAGATAAGATTTTGAGTGAAATTATAGTTCCACACCTTGCCTGTAGCCCAACGCAAATTGGAACGGTTTTTTCTTA
>DATGWX010000497.1:0-4164 GCA_035299275.1 Bacteroidia bacterium | reverse complement strand
CCTCTGAAGAACGTGTTAGTTGTACATATAAAATTTTTGCCGCTAACCTGAAAGAGGTGAGCAGAAATACTGCAGATACAAAGTCAATAATAATGATTGAAGTGGGTACAAGTACCTTTGATTCGGGACTGTTGTAGAAGTAAAGGAGACTGATGCTAAGTATGGTAACTGATCCGAAGCCGGTTGCTTTAAATAGGCGTATGGCATCTTGTGTTCCTGTGAAACGAATAATTCCGGAGTAGGTGCGAAAGAGAATAAAATAAACTAAGCGAATAGCAATAACTAAAGGAAGTGTGCTGATGAAATTATTGAAGTCCTCTGAAGAAAGGGTGAAGTTGTAACGTAAAACGTTAGCCCCGACAAAAGAAAAAGTACAAATCACTAAATCCAGTGAAAATATCACCCATCTGGGTGTATATCCGCTGGATAAATTGAAAAGTTTATGTACTCGCTCGGAATAGCGCATAAATAGGCTAGGTTATATTCTCAAAAGTAAGGTGAAAATCAGATACAAACAAAATAAAATATATAAAATGCATTATTTCAGTTCATTAGTGGTTTTGGGGTGCTTACAAATCATACATACGGTACACTATGGATTTTGGTTTTTTAGCTTCAGTTTTTTCTGTTCGTATATACGTTCGATTATTTCAACTACTTTCATGCCCTCTGCGGCATTTGTTGTAATGGATTCTTTACCGTTTAAGACATCAATCACATTTTGAATGATGTATTGATGGTTGGCGGCACTGCCACTATACTGGCCGTAATTGTTAGACGGATTGGTTGGTGGTAGTTGGGGCATCTCATAACTATCTATGTGGCAATACTCCACTTTGTCCATGTATTGCCCGCCAACTTTAACGGTTCCTTTCTCTGCAACAATGGTTACACTGCTTTCAAAATTTTTATCCCACAGCGAGGTAGAGTAATTTAATGAACCCATACCCCCTTTTGTAAACTTGAAAATGATGTTTCCTGAGTCTTCAAATTCAGTGAGGTGCCGGTGATTGAAGTCTGCGAAGTTTCCTTTTATTTCTGTAATGTCTCCGAACAACCAATACATCAAATCAATAAAATGGCTGAATTGGGTAAACAGTGTTCCACCGTCTGATTCAAGTTTACCGTGCCAACCTTCAGGGTGATAATACCTGCTGTCCCGGTTCCAGTAGCAGTTTATATTTACCATATATACATTGCCTAACCAACCTTTCTCCAGAATGTCCTTCAACCATTGAGAGGGAGGTGAATACCGGTTTTGCATTACACAAAACACTTGCTTGTGATGTGTTTCAGCTTCCTGAATGACCATAGCACAACTTTCCTGCGAAAGGCCCATCGGTTTTTCAATAACCACGTGCATACCGGAGCGGATACCAGCAATAGCCTGTGAAGTATGATATCCGTTGGGAGTTGACACAACCAGTACATCGGCTTTTAAAGGGGAATCAAGAAAGTCTTCCAATGAACTGAAAAACGGTGCATCGGGGTGTAGTTTTGATAATTCCGCTTTCAGAGAAGTGTCGGTGTCGATAAGGGCCGCTAAATGTGCCTGCTGATTTTTTACAATCATTTCTGCATGGCGCTTACCAATGTGCCCTGCCCCGCATACCGCAAATGTTACTTTCTGCTTGTTCAACGTAACTTATTTTGGCAAATTTACAGTTTTTTCATTGCCGATGCCTTTAAAAACAAAAACGTCAACCTTGCGGGTTGACGTTTTTGTTTTTAGGTATTAAAAAAATCAGCTCAACTGATATGTTTTACGTTTTATAGCATGGTACAGTATAAGCAACGCTATGCCCAACAGTATGCAACTCCATAAATGTATTTTAACATACAGCACCAGTATACTGATAAAAAGCTGTAATAATGCATAAATAAGACTTACCTTAAGGTGGCTTATCTTCAGTTCGTTGCTCAGTAATTGGTAGAGGTGGGTGCGGTGAGGGGTAAGAATATTTTCTTTTTTAAGCAGTCGTTCAATCACAGTATACCCGCTATCTACAACATACACGGTAAGCAGTGCCAGCGGAGTAATCGAATCGGTATTCAGTATACGTGCACCCATCAGAAACAATAACAGAATAGCTAGGACGATACTTCCGATGTCTCCGGCAAAACAACGTGCTTTTTTTCGTGCGTTGAACCAGGAGAAAATGAGGATGGAAATCAGTAAGTATATTTCCATCTGCAACAATGTGCTGTTTTCTTCTGTAAGCAAAAGCGGCACTAAAATACTCAGGGAATAAAAAGAGGTGATGCCGTTGATGCCATCCATAAAGTTATACATGTTGATACTTCCTATGGCAATAACTCCACCGGCTATATATACCCAAACGGGGAGGGGCTCAGTAGTAAGTTGTATGAAAAGGCAAACGACTGCTACAATATGTGAGGTAAACCTTACTGACGAACTGAGGCTTTTGATGTCATCCAGAAAACTTACAATGCCCGCAATGGTTACGCCCGCAATCAGATACGGATAGGGCCAGTTGTTGAGCACAGAAAATAACAGTACTGCCAATAGAAAAATAATACCTCCGCCCCGAATTGTAGGAATGCTGTGAGAGCTGCGTTGGTTAGGTTTATCGATAATGTTAAATTTATCGGCTATTCTGAAATAACCCAGTTCAGCCAGTAAAAGTAAAACAGCCACTATACTAAAGGTAATATATTCTTTACTACTGAAGCTCATCAGGCAATATCTTTCCAGGTATTAATAACAGGGTGGGGGTGCCAATTCAATTCCTTTACGGCTTTGTTGTCAGAGAAAGTAAGTGTTTTGGTTATTTTGTCGAGTTTAGACGAGTTGATAGGAGCGCGACTTCCCAACATATCTCCAACCAGTGCGGCCAGTTTAATGAATAAGTAAGGGAGTGCTAAAGGTTTTTTGAGTTGCAGCTCATGAGCTATGTGTTCTTCTAACTGTGCAAAGGACGGGTGATGTCCATCGGACAGGTTATACGTTCCGTTTTTATCAAACAAACGTGGAATCAGTTCTGCCACATCTGCTGCGAGTACAATGGATTTTTTGGCTTCACCTTTTCCTACTCTGAAGTAGGTGCCTTTACGCATGGCCTTAATCATTGTTTCCAAATTACCCGGTGGATTTACCCCGGCAATAAGAGGCAAGCGCAGCATGCAACAGTTGATGTTTTGTTGCTTGCAATAATCTGTTATCAGATGTTCAGCTTCAATTTTGCTTTTGCCATAGCTGTCGGTTGCACTCAGTGGTTCGTTTTCAGAAAAAAGTTCTCCGCTTTGTTTTCCGTATACAGCTACCGAGCTGATGAACACAATTGACTTGATTTGTTTAGCCGGAAGTGCATCCAACAAGTATTGCGTGCCCAAGGTATTCATGCGGAACATCTCTTGTTTTTCTTCTTCATTCCGCGGAACCATGTGTGCTTTACCCGCAGCATGAACTACATATTCTACTTCACGTAGTTCTTCACTAAGGCTTATCGGTTGGGTGAGGTCTGCTACCACATTGTTGGAGTGGTCTCTTCCTAATGTTATAAACGGGATATTTTTTTCTTTAAGTAAGCGGGTGATGTATTTGCCCAAAAAACCCGATGCTCCTGTAACAAGTACTTTACCCACGGTGTACTTCCTCCAGTATCTTTAACATTTTAGCAGCGAGCATATGTTTGTCAAATTCTTTTTCAGCAATTTCCTTACCGCGTAGCCCCATTGCTTTTACTGTCTCGGGTTGATCAGCCATCAGTATTAGCTTCTCTACCAGTTCGTCTTCATTATCCGCATCCACTGTAAAGCCACATTGGTTTGCCTGAAGCAGTTCTTTTATCCAACCGTTTGTATTTTGTATAACAGGTACCCCTGCGGCTAATGATTCATATAGTTTATTCGGAGATGAGGTATCCAGCACCGGTGTGCCTTTTAAAGGAACCAACGACACCATAGCATTTTGTATAAGTGCCACCAAATCTTCCTTGGGCATCAAATCCATGAACACCAGATTGTCGAGTTGTTGTAATTCTTTTTCTTTGACCAGTTTTTCTTTCAGTTGTCCGTCACCAACCAGTAAAAACAAAATCTCATTTTCACCCATCTGCTTCAACTTTAATGCTGCTCTGAATAACAGTACAGAGTTATTTACCTGACCAATGTTACCAGTGTAGATGGCTACTTTTTTGTTCC
>DATGWX010000496.1:0-3632 GCA_035299275.1 Bacteroidia bacterium | reverse complement strand
GCCTATCACATGCAGCCCATCACGCTTAACCAGCAGGCACAACATTTATTGGTAAATTACCGCTGGCCGGGCAATATCAGGCAACTCAAAAACATCACCGAACAACTTTCTGTTCTGGAAGAAAACAGAAACATTACCGGTGAAACCATGCTGCGTTACCTGCCGGAAGAAAGAACCACTTTACCTACGTTGTCCACCGCCAGCAGCAGTGAAAACGGGTTCTCTGAAAGGGATATTTTTTACAAGGTTTTGTATGACATGCGCAAAGATGTATCCGACCTTAAAAAATTAGTAGTTGGACTCATTCAACATACTGCCAACAGAGACGAATTCATTGCACATAATCAGGATTTGATTGGTACACTATTCAACAACCAGGAAGTAGCTACACCTCTTACGGCCCCCATTCAAATGGGTGAAAGTCCGGTTTCAACACCCACCACCCCGTTCATAGTTACTTACCCCAAAGAACATATGATTGAGGCCAGCGAGGCACTTTCAGATACCGTTACAGAATCACTTTCTTTAGAACACAAGGAAATTGAAATGATTCGTAAGGCTCTTGATAAACACAAAGGAAGAAGAAAGCGGGCAGCAGATGAACTGGGAATTTCTGAACGCACACTCTACCGTAAGATTAAACAATACAACATAGAAGGATAATGAGGAGAAGAGCTTACATCACTTCACTGCTTATTGCTTTAGTCACCATCTTTAACGGATGCAACTATTCTTTTACGGGAGCATCAATTGACCCGCGAACCAAAACGGTATCGGTTGATTATTTTCCCAATGTGGCCCCTATTGTGGCCCCGCGCCTAAGTCAGACGCTTACTGAAAAGTTAAAAAATAAATTTATTATAGAAACCAGTTTGCAGGTCACTCCATCGGGTGGCGACCTGCAATTCAGCGGTAAGATAACATCCTATACTACCACACCTGTGGCTATTCAGGGTAATCAAACTTCTTCCTTAAACCGACTCACTGTTACTGCCACCGTAAAATTTGTAAATAAAATTGATGAGAAAAAAAGCTTTGAAACTACATTCACCAACTTTGTTGATTTCAGCAGTAAAGACAATTTTTCATCTGTAGAAAATAAACTCATTGAAGACGTAACCACCATGATGGTGCAGGACATCTTTAACAAAGCTGTAATTAACTGGTGAACAAAGCACATTTCATACATTTGATTGAACACCCTGAACAGGCTACAGCCGTTGAAGAATCCTCGTTGCGGGAAATAACCAGAACATATCCGTACTTTCAAACAGCACGCGTGCTGCTCACCAAATGCCTGCATAACCAAAACAGTTACCTGTTCGAAAAAGAACTGAAAACAACTGCATTGTATGCGGGCAATCGCAAGAAGCTGTACGATTACATTCATGCTGCACAAGAGGCTCCTGTATTGATTGCGGGGGAAGCTGAACTTGAACCTGAACCAACAGCACAAGTTATACATGAAGTTATTGAAGAAAAATTACCGGAAGTACTGATTCAGGAGCCGGCAGAGATTACAGAAACTTCAGAACCCGAAAAAACAATACCACCTGTTGCAGCAACTGAAACGGTTGCAGAAGTTGAACATACTCACACTACCGAAGATATTGAGAAGCCTGTGACTGTAGTGCCTGATGTTGCTTCCCCTCACAGCTTTGATGAATGGCTGCAACTGCTCTCCAATCAGTCTTTACCTGAGGTACCCAAAACGGAATCAATTGTTACCCCTCCTGTTGTTGAAGAGACCAAGCAGGAAGAAACTGCTGAGGCGATTTCCCCACTGCCCAATAAGAATCAGGCATTTGATATTGACGGTATCATCAGCCGCTTTATAACCGAAAGCCCAAGTATCAGCCGCCCCAAAGCTGAGTTTTTCAATCCGGCCAACATGGCCAAGATGAGTGTTGAAGAAGATGAAGACCTTGTAACTGAGACACTAGCACGTATTAACTTAAAACAGGGTAACTATAAAAAGGCCATTCGCATGTTCGAAAAATTGTGTTTGAAATTCCCTGAGAAAATGCCGTACTTTGTCGACCTTATTCAAAAAATTAAAACTGAACACAAAATAGATTAATAATATGTTTACGCTACTTACCATACTGATTATTGTTGCCTGCCTGCTTTTGATATTTGTAGTACTTATTCAAAATCCGAAAGGCGGAGGGGTAGCATCAAACTTCTCATCTTCCAACCAGATTATGGGAGTAAAGCGTACCTCTGAAGCTGTAGAAAAAGCTACCTGGATTTTGGCTGTGGCAGTTATGGTATTTGCTTTGGCTACCAACTTCTTTATCCCAAGCATTTCCAGCGATACAGATACTCCTTCCAAATCATTGATTCAGGAAAAAATTGATAACGCTCAGGCACCTGCTCAACAACAGCAGCAACAACAACCTGCAGCTCCGGCTCCCGGTCAGGAATCACAGCAACAAACTCAACCTGCTCCTGCTGACGGTGCAGCACCTGAAACCAAGTAAGCAGTCAATCTGCTGATTGAAAAATAATATTACCGCTTGTAATACATCGGTGATGTTCCTGTAAAGTTTCGTTACTCCGACTCTCTATCCACAATACATTAATTACTAGCGCTGCTTCGCACCTTCTGTATTTACAGGCGTTATCAACTGCTAAGAAATAATAGGGAAACTTCTAGAAGTGTCTTCTCATGGACACATTCAACCCGATGAAGGAAGGTGTTTGTTGTACCCAACGTTTGTCGCGTATCATTGAACCCAAACCATATTTTACAGATGGTGCTGCTTCTACAGAGAACTTCGAATTGAGCTTATAGGAAACACCTGCGCTCAGGTTTAATGTGTAAAACGATTGGAACCTGGGGTAAGCCTCTACATTATCAAACACCACAAAGCCCACCTTGTCTTCATCAACAAAGGCTCCGTTGGCATAACTAACATGTACCATACTAAAACCCGCATCCACATACGAGCTCCATTTACCTTTTACCGGCATGTAATACGTAAGTGAAACGGGAACTTCCCGGAGGAAATACCTGTTAACAAAACTATACGTGGAACCCGGAATGATTGAATCACCCGGATTACGGTAAAATTCATTCGGGCGCATTAAAAAATCAGGATTGTTGGTGGCCGCATTAGCCGGGTCTGACGAAGCCGCTACCAAATCATAACTGTACTTTTCACTGTAGGTAGTCATTCGAACACCACCCGAAAGCATAAGCCGTTCTGCTAGACGAATACCTATGGAAATACCTCCGGAGTAATTAGCACGTGCGTTACTCAGGTTATTGGCCAACTCGGTATTATCTGAACCTGAAAAATTTCGCTCGCTTGCCTTCTTGTGTGATGTTATGGAATAGTTCACATTGTTGACTATGGCAATAGAAATAGGTGAAACAGGGCTTGCCCATCGAATGCTGTTATCCTTTTTTATTTCCGGCACACTAAACTCTATCAGCTCAGCTAAGGCAACAACCGGAGGTAATCCTTTGTGTTCCATATAAAGCGGTTCTTGTGCTGCCACCTCTTTTTCACTTGCAGGTAGTACGGTATTATTTTCTGAAACACTTTGAGTAGATGCGGGCAACTGAGCAGGTAATTGTTCAGGCTCTTTTATAACCTGTTCTTTGGATTGTTCTGCTATTACTT
>DATGWX010000495.1:0-1908 GCA_035299275.1 Bacteroidia bacterium | reverse complement strand
TTCGAGTAGCTGAGGCAGCATCAGCATTAAATTTTTTTCGCTTTTTTCGCTGTCGTGGAAAACCACTAATGATCCCGGCCGTATTTTTCTGAGTATAGTTTTCAATGCTTTTTCGGTATCCAAATTTTTCTCGTAGTCTCGGGTGAGTATGTCCCACATCACCAGAGTGTAGTCTTTTTTCAAAACGTTTATTTGAGCAGGGGTGATACGTCCGTAAGGTGGGCGAAACAGGCTACTTTTTACTAAAGCAGCACATTCATTAATGTTGCTGATGTATGTATCCGTAGGAGTTGTCCACCCCTTAAGGTGGTTTTGTGTGTGATTGGCTGTACTGTGACCCGCTGCCAGTATATTGGCGTATGTTTCAGGGAAACGTTCAACGTTTTCGCCCACACAAAAAAATGTTGCCTTGGCGTTATACATCTGCAACGTTTGTAGTACCCAATCGGTTATATAGGGGTGAGGCCCGTCATCAAAAGTAAGGTAAATATCAGGTTGTTGCGTTTTTACCCGCCACAGTAATTGAGGGAAAAGGCTTGGTAGTATGTCGGGAACCTTAAATCGGAACATTGATGCTATTGGTCGAATAATGGATGAACCTTTCGGATGGAATCAAATATACTGATAACTTCGCTGCACGAAAATTGATAAAAAATACGGGTTAAAAAATTCATGGGGAAAAAAATATTGTTTGCATTGCTGCTCTCAGCCGTTTCAGGAATAGCCGATGCCCAAAAGGCTTGGACATTGCAGGAGTGCATTGATTATGCTACTAAAAATAATCTGAGTATTCAACAAAGCGGGTTAAATGTAAAAGATGCACGTACTAGCCGCGACCAAACGATGCTCAATACCCTGCCAACAGTAAACGGGTTTGCTACTAATAACTATAACTTTGGCCGTAGTATTGACCCTTTTACCAATACGTTTTCCAATCAGCAAATCAGAAATAATAGTTTTGGTGTAAGCAGTTCGGTTACCTTGTTCGGTGGTTTGCAAAATATTCAGAATATCAAGCAACAGGAATTGTTATACAAAGCCAGTATGTATGACATGGACAACAGTATGAATAACCTTTCACTCTCAGTTGCCAATGCTTTTCTCACGGTACTGCTGAATGAGGAGATACTTTCAGCAGCCCGCCTGCAATCAGAAAATACTATTTCTCAACTTGACCGTGCCGAAAAACTTTATGCAGCAGGAAGTATTAACATCAGTAATGTGTTGGATCTAAAAGCACAGAAGGCAAATGAAGAGTTGAGCATTGTGAATGCGCAAAATCAACTACAATTAGCCTACCTGAGTTTGTGGCAGTTGCTTGAAATGCCATACGATGACAAAAATACCGTTTCCAAACCTAAACTGGATGCACCCGCAGTAGTGGAAGAACCCATAGCCGGTCAACTGTTTAACAGTTATTCCGGCAGGGGACCAGATATTCAGGCAGCACAAACACGGGCGTTGGCAGCCAGATATTCACTCCGTGCGGCTCAGGCAGGTAGGAGTCCAAGGCTTACACTTAACGGGAACATTAATACTACCTATTCAGAATCGTTTTTGCAATCGACAGGTTCACAACAAATAGGTACACAGGTGTTGTATATTGATAACAACGGTACACCCGTTACAGCTCCATATTCCATTCCCACCGGATATGAGATAACACCTTTCAATACTCAATTGAGCAATAATCTGGGTAAATCTCTGGGTTTTACTTTATCTGTTCCTATATTGAATAACTGGAGTGTAAACAGCAATGTGCAAAGGGCCAAGGTAAACATGCAACGCAGTAAACTCAATGAACAGCAGGTACGCAACCAGGTTTACAGAACCATTACACAAGCAACCACAGATTTAAAAGCGGCTAAAGCCCGTTATGAAGCAGCCAAAAATAGTTTTGATGCTGCA
>DATGWX010000494.1:0-7962 GCA_035299275.1 Bacteroidia bacterium | reverse complement strand
TCTGGGCGAGACTACTCCACCGGGAAGCACACCAAAAGCGGTGTGCTTTTTATTTTATGTCACCTAATGACCTTCCCGTTTTGCTTGTTTTAGCAGGGTAAATAACCTGCATTTAGATATTGCTTCTTGGAAAGTTACTTGGAAGAAGGGAGGGTAAATACCTTCCTTGACTGTTTTCTAGTTTGCTATCGTTATTAGAAATGACAACAAACTCCTTTCTACATTCAATCTGATTGTCTGATCAAATAAACCCAACCTTACCCCCTCCCGGTATCTAGTGAAAACCCTAAAAAAATTTAGGGTTTTCACTAGATACATTTAGGGTTTTCCCTATTGCTAACACCCTGCTTTACGGAGTAGATTTACTTAAAATTTAAAGCTATTGTTTATGAGACTGGTTAAAGCTCTTCAAAAAAGGTTGAAAAACGAGGAACGTATTCTGGTTGAAACTTATTTTCAACAGGTATGGATTGACTTTGATGCCTTCGAAACAAACCCGCCCAAAAAACGAACCACCAAAAACACATCCCAAAAACCTAAACTACGTTAATATGAAACTTTCCCACTTTACACTACTCATTTGCCTGGTACCAATTATAGCAGGTGCACAGACTCAGATGGATTCGGTAAGCCAGACTATTATTGCAGAACCTGTCCAAGCACCTGTGGTAACATCTGTAAAAAACATACGGGCAGATGCAGCCCATGACATTCGCTTGGGTGATGTAATAGAGGTGAGCGTGCAACACCTCAACTTACTGGCAAGGCAACACAGTAACGATACTTCCAGCATACTGCTGTTTCTTAACAATGTTCCCATGAGCAGTATTAAGGCTTTTCAGGCCGATACCGTTGCGGGTAAACTGGTTTTTAAAATCACCCGCGGTAACGGAAGCAATCCCTGGAATGTATTTTATCAATCTCCTTTTCACCCTACTATGCTTGCTGAAAGTATAAGCATAGGTTACCCCTCTTCCGGAGCTATCGCTACTCAGGTTGACAGTAAAAGTGATATCCGCATAATACTTATCAGAAGCAGTTATCTAGTATTGGCATTATTCTTAATGGCATTGCTTATTGTACTTTGGCTGTTCGGTGTAAAAAGAGGCATGCTCAAAGATGACAGTCTGTTGCCCGATATTCAGCAACGTCCCTACAGCTTAGGTCGAACTCAACTTGCTTTCTGGTCAGTAATTGTAGCCTTGTCTTATATATTTATCGCGTTGGTTACGGGTGAGTTGGCCCCGCTATCTACCTCTACTTTGGTGTTGTTGGGTGTAAGCGGAGTAACCACTGCTGCTAGTACTTTAATTGACAACAACGACAAACTCAACAATAAAAACCGCCACCAGGATGGCGAAAAATCAGCGGGATTACTCACTGATTTATTATCAGATAACAATGGCATTTCCATTCATCGCTTTCAAATGCTGGTGTTCAATATCATATTGGGAGTGTTCTTTATTAAGCAGGTAGTAACGCAACTCAGTATGCCTGATTTTGATAACAACATGCTGTTGCTGCTGGGTATAAGTAATGGTACCTATGCGGGCATCAAGATGTTTGAAAACAACAATACTCCGCCACCAGCAACCCCACCGTCAGTGCCTGTAAATAATCCATCCTGATGAGTTATCTAAAAGATTTGTTGCACCAACAAACTACACGTCCGCTTATTGAAAGTGCGGGTAAAAAAGCTTCTTACATTCAACTCATCGGCTTCACACTTATTTTTTCCGGTGTGCTGTATTTGTTTGCCAAAGTAGTTATCCCGGGCAGGTTGTTTATTGTTCCCCTCGATGGCACAAAGGCTGCGCTTATTTTCTTTATTATTATGCTGGGCTGCTCATTGGCTTTTCCGGATTTGTTGTGCGACAAACGAAAAGAATTAAGCACCATGCGCATTGTAGTCTTTATGATGGTAAATGTTATTTGTCTGTTACTTATCAAAACCGGTTGGGAAAGCAAGAACCTCACCGATGTGGGTTTAAACGGCTATTGGGTAAGCATTGTAGCCTTCGTATTTGGCGGGAAAGCTGCACAAAGTTACTTTGAACAAAAAATGAGTATACCTCAAAAGCCAGAACAAGCACTTACAATGGACTATGATGAATTGCTGCAAATGGCCATTGACCAGCACATAGATGCTATACGTAAAATAAAGGGGTATACAGATATGCACATTGGTTTATCCAGTAACCCCAATACACCTGAGTCTACCTGCATCATTATCAATACCTCTTTGAATAACCGAAACGATTTTCCTTCAAAGCTAAGCGTGAAACTGGCCTCAGGAGAAACATATCAGGTAAACACGGAAGTAGTAACCGGTAGCGGAATAGCCAAAATAAATGCCGGAAGTGGTGACGGGGTATGCAACCAAAATACTACCATGATGAACGGTACCATTTGTTGTGCGGTAGTACCAACCCGTAACCCTGATGCAATAAGCTACCTCACCTGTAGCCATGTACTAAGTGGTGGTGATTTAATCGACAAAGGCGGGGAAATAAGTACAACACGTGATACTGTGCTCTCACCTACTTACAACTTTTCCCCGATAGGCAACTGGAGTTACGGAATGCTCAACAATAACTTTGATATGGCACTGGTTGATAGCTCAGGCTACCAAATTCCTTCCAACTGCGGTTTACAACAACCTATCAACTATTTACCTGCGCACATTGGCAAAAAAGTTTTCATCAAAGGTAACCTTACTCAATGCGAAGCCTACATCATTGGAAAAAGCAATGAGCCCGTGCCTTTCCAATACAACAACAGTATACACACACTCAACAACCTTATTAAGATATCACGTTATGCTTACAACCACATCGGGCTCACTGTGGGAGGAGATTCCGGAGCGATGGTTTATTTCACTGACACTAATGTGGCTTTAGGTATGGTTATAGGGTCAAATGAACAGTACACGTTTGTGAGTCCGCTGGCAGATATATTAACAACACTTGAGGCAAGTATTTATTAATCGTATGTATATGAAAAAATTAGTCCTACTCTGCAATGTACTTCTGCTGCTTGTTGGAAGTATAAATGCACAAACCGGCTTTGTGTATAATGATGCCAATGAAATACGAAATGCCATTACTGCGAAGGATTCTGCTCTAATCAGAAAAATAGTATCTTATTATTTTCAAAATTCTGACGGACAGTTTGACACAAAAGACTTTAATAAAAGTAACAGCCGACACATGTTTTTGCTGCGTTACATCACAGCCGGAACGGGCTCATCAGTATTGGCTTCTCCTCAGGGCGGGCTCATCAGTCCATCACCCGCCATGGCTATTGACGCCATAGGCACATTTATAGCCAACCGTTTTAAACAGGAAATAAACATTGCCTTTCTTACCAAGTTCAAAAACGACCTAAACAACATTCCATTACTTGGTTGTTTACTACCTCAAAGTAAAATGGTACTGCAACAAAGCGACCCGTACAATTACACCAATTTTATGGAGGCCCTACGAGAAGCTTTTGAAAATGATCTGAAACAACTACCAAGTGGAATAAGCACTGCGGTAAAAAAAGGCGAACTAAAATTTAATGACTCCAATGAAAAATTTCTGTTTCTGGTTATACTTAACTACTCACAAAATGTGTTAGCCAATCCCGGATCCCCGCTCAGCTCTTTCGGTGCTATGGCTAATGATGTTTACCTTGACAGCATCAGCGATAAAAATACCAGACAAACTGTTGAGGGTATTATCTATACCGTAAATGCCCTGCGTGTAAATGACAGCAGAGGTGCATTTATTGGGTCAAGCGACTTGAACAAACTAAGAAAGGATACGCTGCTGCAACAAGCATATCTAGCCCTGCTCGAACAACAAAACAAGAACCTGAGTATAAGTGTAAACATTGATGAGGTAATTAATAAACTATTTATAGCCAGCAACATGGTTACTTCCATCAACGCCCAGATTGCGCCTATAGTGAATGCCTCCAATATGGGTCAACTTAAAACCGAACAGGTAGTGAAATACTATCAAACATCTGTCAACATCTTAACCCAATTATTGAATTTCGGCAGAAACGAATTAAACATTTCATACAGTGCAAAAGTAGACAGTGTTTGGAGCGATCTACAGCAAATAAGTAACATCAGTTCCAATATGCTCAACAAGCAATATTCTTTGGCCGCAATTAACAGCATTGCGTTGTTGGAAAATAATGTTGCCCCTGCAACCTTACAACCCATCAGAACGTATCTGGTGTTTGCCACCAACATGCTAAAGGCTGAAAGTAGTGATGACATGGTACAAGCGCTGGAAAATGCTGCACTACCTGTGGGCAGCTATCGTGTAAAACGTAACAGTACATTTAACATCAGTGTGAATGCTTTTGGTGGCACTTTCTACGGACACAACTTTAATACAGATACCGCTTTATTTGGTTTCAGTGCACCCGTTGGCATATATGCCGGATGGGGAAATATTGTATGTAAAGCTACTAACCAATACAAGGGCCGTGGAAAATCTATAGGACTGTTTTTCCCTTTGATTGATGTAGGAGCGGTAACTTCTTTTCGCCTGGCCGGTGGAACAGCCGAACTGGCGGATGTAAGCTGGGCCAATGTATTTTCGCCAGGTGTATACCTTAGTTTAGGACTAGGTCGCTGCCCCGTTTCGATTAACATAGGCGGACAAATGGGCCCTGAACTCAGCAGCGTTTCCGCTACAGGTGCACCAGTCTTTTATAACAAAGACTGGTTTTGGCGAGCCGGTGTATTAATTGACATTCCTGTATTTGACTTTTATACACAGCAGTACCGACACAAAACACCCTGTAAAAAACCAAATAAATGAAAAAAATACTGTCTATTGATGGTGGTGGTATACGCGGAATTGTGCCCGGTACCATACTGAGCATACTCGAAGAAAAACTGCAAAAAAAGAGCAACAATCCGCAAGCTAGATTATCTGATTTTTTTGACTTTATGGCGGGAACAAGTACCGGAGGGATTCTTACCTGCCTGTACCTTGCTCCTGATAAAAAAGATAGCCACAGAGCACGATTCTCTGCCCAGGAAGCCGTTGACCTGTATATAAAAAACGGAGGGAATATTTTCGATATCCCAACCTGGAAAAAACTAGAGTCCATGGGTGGACTTACAGATGAACGTTATGATGTGATGGTACTTGAAAAACTATTGAACAGTTATTTCGGTTCCCTCAAATTAAGCGAACTTATCAAACCCTGCCTGATATCTTCGTATGATATAAAAAGCCGCAGAGCCCATTTTTTCACACAGGCTGATGCGCTGCAACGAGGTGCCGCTTATGATTACTACGTAAAGGATGTTTGCCGCGCCACTTCTGCCGCGCCAACCTATTTTGAGGCTGCCTACATTAAATCCTTTTCCAGGGTTTCCTATCCGTTAATTGATGGGGGGGTGATAGTCAACAACCCGGCCATGTGTGCTTACTCTGAGGTGCGTAATGCCAAAGGCGAAAACAAAAACGATAAGATTACTGCTGCTGATATGTTTATTCTATCCTTGGGTACCGGCAGTGAACAAAAGTCATACGAATACAGTAAAGCCAAAAACTGGGGCATGGTCAGCTGGCTCACTCCGCTATTAGATATCATGATGTCGGGCAGCAGTGAGGTGACTGATTTTTACCTGAAAAAAATATTTGATGCTGTAAACCGCCCGCATCAATATGCCCGTATTTCACCTACCAAAATGTACAATGCAGATACAAACATGGCTGATGCTACGCCTGAAAACTTAGCAGCATTAGTTGAATTAGGCACCTTGTGCGCACAGGAAAATGAAGATGAACTGGAGCGCATTGCCAACCTGCTGGTTGAAGATAAAGCAGATAAGGTGGTGTTTGAAAATTGAATACCTGAGGTAAAGTGTAAACCTTACCAAATACGTTTGTTGTTATTAAAGTTCCATAAGCATAATTACACCTGCAAATAGTATCACAATTAAACCTATGGTAAAAAATATATCAGCGAAGCGGAACAAGCGTCTGTGATTGTTTTTACGCATAGAACAATAAGCAAAAAAAGCTGACAACAAAAATACAAATGTGGCTAAACACAAGCATTCATCCATGCGCGACAGTGCTCGCTTATCTGTAATCTGAAACAATGACACTACTGTTAAACAAACACCAATAAGGCCTAAGGATCCGTTAAAAACATTACTGTTTACATCAGCAGAATTATCGGGTTTTATTTCTTGCTCCATACTATTTAACTGCTGCTAATTGCTTCAACACCTCTAAGTCGCCATTCAAAATATCGTGGTCCACATTACCTACAGCTCCTTCTATTTTACCCCGCTCTGTTCTTTGCCAAATGAGCCAACCTTTTTTTGTCCAGGCAAAAGGAATTTTAGGCTTTGCGACACCATACTCAGCAATCCACAGGTGATAATTACTAAAATCAGCATGACGTAAATATTCATCTCCAAAGGGATGGTTGGTATATATAATAGGACGTATGCCTGCTTTTTGCTCTACTGTTTGTAGCCAGATTAAAACATCCTTCATCAGCTTTTCTTTATCTGTAGTGTTAGTCACACTTCCCTGTTCTATATCTAAAACCGGTGGCAGTTGACCAGCCTTTACAGGCAACAGGTGTTTAAGAAAATGCTCTGCCTGTTTTACCGGATCATCTGCTGCCATATAAAAATGATAGGCCCCGTTGTACATTGCTGAAGCCTCAGCTCCCTGCCTGTTATGTTGAAAATTAGGATCGGTACTGTTTACGCCTTGCGTAGCCTTATAATACGTAAACTGTATACCTGCCTGCTTTATTTCCTCCCAGTTTATTTTTTGCTGAAAGTGTGAAACGTCAATACCCAAAACGGCTTGATTGTTTGAATGTGCACCTGATGATGATGGTGTTTGCTGATGACTATCAACAGGAGCGCTAACAACATCTGAACTATCAATTGTTTCAGGACTCTTTTCTCCCTGCGTCATATCATGACACGCATGAATGACTAAAAGTAAAATTACAACTGCTGGTAAAGTAATTTTTTTCATATCCTATTGTATTAAATCTGTCTTGTATATTATTATTCTTTTTACGTTTATTCCCACTTCCGCTCATCTGTAAAATCCTCGGGTAAATAAGTGAAGTACTGAGCCAGTCGGGGGTATTTTCCCTTGTTGGGTGTGGCAGCATGCGGAAGTGCCTGTTGCCAGATTATAAAGTCTGCTGCTTTTCCCGGTATCATCTCAGGCTGAAGTTGAGATACAGCCATAGCCCGAATATCTGTTGCAGCAGGGAACTTGGAAATCCAGTTATCTATTTCAAGATGAAAGCCGGGCACACAACTGAATACACCTCCATTAGGTTCCACATCATTTACATACATCATTCCTTGTAATACAAAAGGAATAGGGCATTTTATGCTGGTGTCCCAATGCAAAGCACTTCCCCGGAATTTGTAATTCTCAGTCTCTGGCGGATTAAAACTACATTTATCCACTAATGGGAAAATACGATTGGTTCCATACAATTGCCTGAAAATGTTCCTGATTCTTTCTGATTGCCGCAGAGCATTAAGAGAAGGATGATGTGCCAGTGTAAGCATAAGCCCCTTAATACCTGAATGTGATTTGTACCAACTGTGTGTGTCATCAGGCGATGCTCCCAGAAAATCCCAAATGGCTTTTTGCACCTGTTTACATTCCTCTGTTGAAACAGCCTCCGGAATTTTAATAAAACCGTTTTGCTCCCAAAACTGCATTTGCTCTGAATTGAGAACGGGTTCAAAGGGTACGTTCATCTTTTGTTCATGAAGCAAAAGCAGCTCCTCCAGATAATTACTGTTTATATCCTTTCCGGTTTGTTCACTTAACCATGCTACAAACTCATCAAAAGAACATCGATGGTAATAAAGGAACACGAGAACCAACTCCATACTTAGCCCAAGTAAGCTAAGCACTTTACGAGAAGCAGGGTATATCGTCCTCAGCG
>DATGWX010000493.1:0-2853 GCA_035299275.1 Bacteroidia bacterium | reverse complement strand
GAGTACAGGTACTCTTCGACCACGGCACTCAGGCGGTGAATTTCATCAATAAACAACACATCACCTTCTTCGAGGTTGGTGAGCAATCCCGCTAAATCACCTGGTTTTTCCATTACCGGCCCTGAAGTAATTTTGATATTGGAGCCCAATTCATTGGCAATAATGTGCGACAGAGTGGTTTTGCCCAATCCCGGAGGGCCGTGCAGCAACACATGGTCCAGTGCTTCGCCCCGTTGTTTGGCTGCACCCACAAATACGCGCAGGTTTTCAATAATTTTATCCTGACCGGTAAAGTCTTCAAAGGAAGCCGGTCGCAGTACTTTTTCAATGTCTTTGTCTACCGGAGAGAGTTGCTCCTCGTCCGGATCAGTATTGGGATTTCGCACATCACGAAATTACTGTTTTCAGTGTAAACTTTCACCCTGTGCTTTTTGTCTTTTAAAAACAGGGTTTTAGGCTGTGTCTTAGGCTAAATCATTTGCGGACTGTATATTTGGCCCATGTTATTATCTGCAGCTATTCCTCCAGTGTGGCTCATATTGCCCTTTGTGTCATTACTGCTGCTCATTGCCATTGGTCCGGTAATGATGCCGCATTTCTGGCACAAAAACTATGTACGTATCAGCATCGGATCAGGTTTACTGGTAGCCGCCTATTACATATTTTTTATGCACGAACTCTGGTTGCCTCTGGAAACCTTAGCCGAATATGTTTCTTTCATCAGCTTGCTCACCGTATTATTTATAGCCAGCGGAGGCGTATACCTGTTTGTAGATGTGGAGTCAAAAGCTACCACCAACATCATCTTTCTTTTTCTGGCAGCTATACTCACCAATGTAATGGGTACCACCGGTGCATCCGTGTTGTTGATTCGTCCGTTTATGCGCATTAACCGATATCGTTTACAACCGTATCACATTGTGTTTTTTATTTTCATCGTATCTAATCTGGGTGGTTTATTAACTCCCATTGGTGATCCTCCCTTGTTCATGGGTTTTTTGAAAGGTGTTCCGTTTCAATGGACGCTCTCGCATTTGTGGCCGCAGTGGTTAACGGCTAATTTGCTTTTGCTTATTATCTTTTACTTTTTTGAAAAACGTAATACTGCACTGGATGATGTGGACGATAGTGCCCGATATACCAACAAATTTATCATCAACGGTTCGCAAAATTTTATCTGGCTGGGTTTAGGTATAGCCTCTGTTTTTATTGACCCCAACGTAATAGAGGGCTTACCCTGTTTCGAAATTCACGGTAAAAAAGTATCGTTTATACGGGAGATATTGCAATTGAGCATTGCCTACCTGTGTTACAAAACAGCGAATAAACATGCTATGCAAAGTAATGAGTTCAGTTTTGAGCCCATTAAAGAAGTGGCTTACCTTTTTTTCGGTATTTTTTTATGCATGGTGCCCGCCCTGCAATTGCTGGAACATACCATGCAAACTGCGGGAGCGGATGTGCACCTTACACCCGCTCTCATCTATTTCGGTTCAGGAATATTTTCCAGTGTGCTGGACAATGCCCCTACTTACATGAATGTGCTGGCTGTTATACTTTCTTCTATGGGGTTAAGTGTAAACAATGTGGAGCATGTGCGGCAGCTGGTACACAGCGAAGGGGCCATTTTATTAGCTGAAGTGTCGGTGGGTTCAGTGTTTTTCGGAGCCATGACCTATATCGGCAACGGACCTAATTTTATGGTGAAAGCCATTGCTGAACATGCCGGAGTTAAAATGCCCTCTTTCGGTGCCTATATAGGCCGTTACAGCATTCCTATCCTGCTGCCTCTTTTACTCTTTATCTGGTTATTATTTTTTTAATGCATCTTTGCAACTGACATGTTAAACGGAAAAAAAATAGTTGTGGTTTTGCCTGCTTACAATGCGGCCCTCACCATTGAACGTACCTACAGTGAAATCCCTTTTGATATTGTAGACGATGTTGTGCTGGTAGATGATGCGAGTAAAGACAATACCTCAGAGATTGGCACCAGACTGGGCATACGTAATGTAATTAAACACGAAAAAAACAAAGGCTACGGAGGTAACCAGAAAACCTGTTACAATACAGCCCTTTCATTGAATGCAGATATAGTAATTATGTTGCATCCCGATTACCAGTATACCCCTAAGCTTATCACGGCTATGGCCAGCATTATTGCGTATGAGGTGTATCCTGCGGTGTTTGGTTCACGCATACTTGGTCGGGGTGCATTAAGAGGGGGCATGCCCTTGTACAAGTATTTCTTTAATCGGATACTCACACTTACGCAGAATATACTGATGGGACAAAAGCTCTCAGAGTACCACACCGGTTACCGTGCCTTTAGCGGAGAGGTATTGCGTACTGTCAATTATCAGACCTGTTCTGATGATTTTGTGTTTGACAACGAGATGGCAGCTCAGGTGTTTTATGCCGGCTTTGAAATAGCCGAAGTGACCTGTCCTACTAAATATTTTGAAGAAGCGTCATCCATTAATTTCTCGCGCAGTGTAACCTATGGTTTGGGCGTATTGCGTACCTCTTTTATTTACCGTTTGCAAAAATGGGGGGTAGGTAAGTTCAGAATATTTACGGAGAAGAAATAGCGCTTTAATAATTGCACTGCAGTATTAAATCTGCCTTATGCAAAACGAAATTCTGGATAGCCCGATAGAAGAAGTGAAAGCCAACAAGCGCCCGTGGCCAATTTCACTGGTCGCTGTGGTAGGTATAATCGCTGGTACTATTAATCTGTTTGGTATATTCTTTCTTAATCTTAAGAATCTGGAATTAGGAGAGTGGTTTGTGCCACTTGAACTGGTATCTACATTGATGGCTTTAACTTGTTTCATGGGTTACTTGCTCATG
>DATGWX010000492.1:0-3774 GCA_035299275.1 Bacteroidia bacterium | reverse complement strand
GAATATTTTCGAGCGTCAACGTTTTACGCTTTTCAGAATATATTCCTTTACCGGAGCACTGGTGAGTTTTGGTGTTTACCTGAAAATGTATTTGATGTTTGAGGTAGTAAAGCCTATTCACCTGGTACTTCCTGTCCTGTCATTAATAATGCTTTTTAACTTTTACCGGGTTAAAAAGATTGACCAGTTGGAAAAAGCCTATCTGGTTGTACTGCTTTCTTCCTTTTTATTATTGCACATGGTGTCTTACACTACAGGTGGTATAAAATCAGCCAGTGTTACGTATTATGCAGTGGTTATTCTTACTGCTTTTATGTTGCTGGGGCGTAACGGAGGTGTATTATTTACCTCATTGTTCTGCTTTCAGGTGCTTTATATTTTTATTGTCAGCCGTTATACTGACTGGACCAGCTTTGAGTTTTTGAACAACGATAACTCTCACATTGAGGAAGACTTTCTGTTCAACGGTATTTTTACCTCCTTTTTAATCGCTGCACAAAGTGCCTACCTGTTTAGCGGGAGAAATATTGTGATACAAAAGATAACTGAACAGCGCGACAAGCTCGAATTAAACAACCAATTGTTGCAGGTAACCAATACTGAACTCAATAAAACAAACAAGGAACTCGATAAATTTGTGTACAGCGTTTCACATGATTTACGTGCTCCCCTTTCTTCTATTTTGGGTATTGTGCAACTTACAGAAGAGGACGTTGAAGATGAGCAAGTTAAGAGCAATCTGGGATTTGTAAAACAAGGGGTACTCAAATTAGATACTTTCATACAAGATATACTGGATTACTCACGCAATAGTCGCGTTCAGATAAAAAGCGAGAAAATTAATTTTAAGGATTTGTTGCAGGAAGTTAGCGCTAACCTAAAGTACATGGCTAATGATGAAAAAAAGGTAGCTGTTCTGACTGAGGTTGTGCAAAGAGAAGATTTTATTTCAGACAAAAGCCGTTTGGCTATTGTGCTCAACAATCTACTTTCTAATGGCATGCGATATTCCAACCCCG
Source organism: Bacteroidia bacterium (assembly GCA_035299275.1). Taxonomy (GTDB): domain Bacteria; phylum Bacteroidota; class Bacteroidia; order UKL13-3; family UKL13-3; genus JAGPCK01. The sequence continues at coordinate 2,755 of DATGWX010000492.1, read as the reverse complement.
CTGTAGAAAACCCGTTCGTGAAGATTCAAGTGAATTGCACCGGCAGTGAATGCACTCTTGTTGTTTCAGATAACGGCATCGGCATTAAACCCGATCTTCAGAAAAAGGTGTTTGATATGTTTTACCGGATATCCGAAGAGTCAGTAGGCTCAGGACTGGGGCTTTATCTGGTGAAAGAAACTGTAGAGAAATTAAACGGCACTATCAGGCTTGATTCAATTCCGGGAGTTGGAAGTTCTTTTACCATTATCTTGCCATCTCAAGTATCAAATTTAAACTAAACAACTTACATGGAAAATACCGACAAACCTTTATTACAACGTGTTTTGGTAGTTGATGATTCAAAAATGGATTTAATGATTGCCCAGATATCCATGAAGAAATATGCTTTTGCTGATCAGGTGGAATTAAAAATATCAGCCAGAGCTGCTTTAGATTATTTGTTATCATTACAGGAAACGCCTGATCTGCTACCACAATTGATTTTCCTTGACATCAATATGCCTGAACTTTCAGGGTTTGATTTTCTTGATGAATATGCCAAATTGCCCGCTGTTATTCAGAAAAATTGCATCATTATGATGCTTTCCACTTCATTGGCTAAAGAAGACCATGAACGAGCCAATAGCAATAAGTTTGTATGTAAGTTTTTGAACAAACCCTTAGACCGCAGTAAATTGGATCATGTGAAAGAAGAATTGACTGACGGGACTATGGAAAGAGATTATTTCAGGCTTCTGGAGACGAAGTATTAGGAATACTCTTCCTTAACTTAACTCATGTCCCATTTTATCCTTTTTAGTTTGCAGGTAATGGGCGTTGTGTTTATTTGACTTTACGCGAATCGCTATGTTCTCTACTATTTCCAATCCATAGCCAATCAGGCCTGCGCGTTTGGTTGGGTTATTGGTCATTAAGCGCATTTTGTGTACACCTATGTCGCGCAGAATTTGTGCGCCTACCCCATAATCACGCTCATCCATTTTAAAACCCAGTTCCAGATTAGCTTCAACCGTATCTCTCCCCTGCTCCTGTAATTTATATGCTTTTAGTTTATTGAGCAAGCCAATGCCTCTGCCTTCTTGATTAATATACAGCACCACTCCTTTTCCTTCCTGTTCAATCATTTCCATGGCACTTTGCAACTGCTCACCGCAATCGCAGCGAAGGGAATGAAAAATATCTCCGGTAACACATGAAGAATGTACTCGCACCAAAATGGGTTCATCCTTTTCCCAACTTCCTTTTACCAATGCCAGATGCTCCTGTCCTGTATCTTTTTGACGGAAGGCATACAAATCAAATTCCCCGTGTTGTGTGGGCATTTGCACAACAATTTCCCGTTGAATAAGGCTTTCGTGTTTGAGGCGGTATTCAATCAGGTCTTTTATGGTAACCAGTTTCAGTTGAAACTTCTCTGCAATTTTCACCAAATCGGGCAAACGCGCCATGCTGCCATCTTCGTTCATGATTTCAACAATGCAACCGGCAGGTTCAAATCCGGCCAAGCGGGCAAAATCTATAGCGGCTTCTGTATGTCCTGCTCTGCGTAATACACCTTCTTTGCGTGCGCGCAATGGGAAAATATGTCCGGGTTTACCTAAATCTTCAGCTCTGGTTTCCGGGTCAATAAGCGCCTGAACAGTTTTAGCCCTGTCGGATGCAGAGATTCCTGTTGTACAGCCCTTCCCTATCAAATCAACTGAAACTGTAAACGGGGTGGCGTGCAAAGCTGTATTGTCATTTACCATCAGTTCCAACCCCAGCTGTGTGCAGCGGTCTTCTTCGAGCGGAGCACATATTAATCCGCGGCCGTGTGTGGCCATAAAATTAATTACTTCGGGGGTTACGTTTCGGGCAGCAGTTAAAAAATCGCCTTCATTCTCCCGGTCTTCATCATCTACTACAATAATTACTTCTCCGTTACGAATGGCCTCAATGGCTGATTCTATGGTATCGAGGTGAAACTTCTCACCGTTGGGTTGGTTGCCAAACATTGTTCTTTACTCCTTTACAAAACCTGATGAAACCGACTAAAACACCCAGATTCATCAGATAAAAATGAGCTGCAAATTTCAGCAATTTCAGGTGGATTTGAAGCTTTTCTGAAAAATAGTTCAAGATTGGTGTACAAACCAGCATTAGTTGGCTGTAAAAGGCCAGTTTATAAATGATATTCCTGTCTTGCAGAAAAAAACTGAGCCCTAATAACGTAATCAATATAAAAGGCCCTATCCACCTGATAGCTTTGTGCGACCAAAATGCAAATGCTACCCCATTTAAACCAAACAGCTTGTTCCAAAACAACTGCAGATTCTGAAAGTTGCCTGTTGAAATACGCACCTTTCTTTTAAACTCTACTCCGGAAGTATTGGGCAAGTCCATATAGGTTAACGCATCCATATCATAAATGGCTTTTTTACCTTTTTGCATTACCTGCATGGTCATAAAAAAGTCATCTACCATAAAGTTTTCAGGTATCGGCTGCATGTCTTTTTTGCGTATGGCATAGCAGGCCCCAAAAGCTCCCATACTGGCTCCCCACAAAATACCCTCCTGATATTTTGTAGTAAGCTCTCTTTCGTAATACGCCTTTTCCTGATAAGATATTCCATCGCTGCGGTGTTCGCCTTTGATAATGTTTGCTCCCACCAACCCTGTTGAATCATTTTGCAGTAAACGTTGTACTAAAACTTCAATGCACTGCGGATGAAAAGAGGCCGATACATCGGTCATAATCACCACTGCGTCATTC
>DATGWX010000491.1:0-5969 GCA_035299275.1 Bacteroidia bacterium | reverse complement strand
ATCTATGCTGAATACAATGCCGCTGATGTTGATAGTGATAATCTTATTCATGTTTGTTATGGGTTATTTGTACGGTTATTAGTGGATTGTTCAACTGCGTATACCAGTTCGCCCCAGGTTTTCTGGAGTTCCTGTAAGAATTGTTCGCCAGTTGGAGTAAGTGTAAAATACTTGCGTGGCGGACCGGATTTGGATTCGACCCACTGGTAATTGAGCAGGCCATCGTTTTTTAAGCGGGTTAATAATGGGTACAATGTGCCTTCCACTACAATTAAGCGGGCATCTTTTAACTGACCTATAATGTCAGTTGCGTATACCTCACCTGTAGAGATGATAGACAAAATACAATACTCCAGTATTCCCTTTCTCATTTGCGCTTTGGAGTTCTCTAAATTCATGGCACAAAGATCTATCTTTTAAACAGTACTTTGCAATACATAATACTATAATATTTTACATATACTTGATTATCAATACAAATATTTTTATGTGCTGTAAATTAAACCGATTAATTGCACTTTTGAACTGATGAACGAACTGTACCAACGCAACAAAATTTTCTTCAATCTGTATATCGTGTGGGCATTAATTTCCGTAACCGCACTGGCAATCTGGAATAAAGCAGAACTCTTCTTTTTCATTAACGGTAACCGTTCAGCATGGGCCGATGTGTTTTATGCTCCGGCCACACACCTAGGTGATGGTTTATTTTTTATTGCACTGATAATATTCCTGCTCTTTATCAAATACCGTTATGCCTTAATGGGAGCCGCAGCTTATGCCCTGTCATCGGCCGTTACACAAAGTTTGAAAAGAATAGTGTTTCATGAACCACGCCCGGCAAAATATTTTGAGGGCATACAAGAGGTACAAACGGTAAACGGTACAGAATTGTACATGATGAACAGTTTTCCTTCCGGCCATGCAACAACTGCTTTTGCCATTGCCTGCCTGTGCAGTTTAATAGTAACCAATAAAAGATGGCAACCTGTTTTTCTGGTGTTGGCCATTTTTTCTGCACTCAGCAGATTGTACTTGGGTCAACATTTTTTTGCTGATATCACACTGGGCGGTTTTATCGGTGTTGCCTCTTCAGCCATTGTTGCTTATTTATTGAATAAAGTGGATTACCCCTGGCTGGAAAAAAAGCTGGGCTAATGTTGGTGATACGGTTCACCCTCAGTTCTTCGTATTCAACCTGATTTTTTTGCACTTTGGTCATTTCAGGCTGAAAATTTTAAATCGCCTTTATTATTTTGCACAGTAAATTCATAACATGACTTCTACTGCAACCGCTCAACCTTCACATTTGGAGTATTGGACCCAACAATTACCTAAGCTAAAATCCACCTACATGAATGGGTCGCCTTACCCTCACATTGTACTGGAAAACTTTCTTCCGGATAACATCATTAACTCCTGTTATACTGATTTTAATACCTTAAATGAAACTAACGGATGGATTAATTATGTTCATTTTAACGAACGTAAAAAAGGCCTGAATAAAACCGAAACCATTCCGCTTAATTTACGAAACACCATTCAATATCTCAACTCACCTGAATTTGTAACGTTCATTGCTGAACTTACCGGTATACCGGGATTAATAGCTGATGACCAACTGGAGGGCGGAGGTTTACACCAATCCACAAGAGGTGGCTTTTTAAATATTCATGCTGACTTTACAGTTCACCCACATCATCAAAACTGGAGCAGACGGGTAAATATTCTCATTTATCTGAATAAAGACTGGGACGAAAACTGGGGTGGTCATCTGGAGTTGTGGGACCGCGAAATGAAAGGGTGTGTGGAGAAAGTTGCTCCGTTATTTAACCGCTGTGTAATTTTCAATACCGATGCCGATTCATACCACGGACATCCGGAACCCATGACTTGTCCGGAGGGAAAATTCAGACGCTCCATAGCACTGTATTACTACACGCAAGAAGAAAATCCATACCGTCATGCTACATTGTACAAAGCCCGTCCTGCAGATGGGGCCAAAAGCATTCTTATTCGTGCCGATAGTATGCTGGTGTCTTTATATACAGCCATCAAAAGCCGTTTGGGCACCAATGATACCTTTATCAGTAACCTGTTAAATAAATTGTTTGCAGGTAAGAAAAATTAATGGGCCAAACTAGGGTCACGCTTAAGAAAGACAAAACCATTCTTGCGATACAATTCTTTTAACTCTGTGTATTGCGTAAAATTTTGAATGCGGTCTACTTTACTTACAAAATACACCGGCTTATCAATATCTCCTTGCAACAGCCAATTGGTATCGTAGGCTTTTTGATTTTTCGGCACCGGTTTTTGTGTATAAAATAAATGCGCATAACTTTTAAATCCCAGTACCTGCACATAACACTCCTCTCCTTCCCTCTCTTTCAAAAAGTCAATGGAAGCTCCCTGAGAATATCGCTCTACTTTAGGTACCACAATTGCTGCTGCAAAAAAGATAGTGAGCGCGGTGCCCCCGAACAAACTATAGGCAGCTTTGGAAACCTGTCCGTTTTTAAACCAGATAAGTGCTTTCCATACCAACACAAAATATACTATGCCTATTAAACTTTCAAAACCACTCCAATGCACATCAGCTTCCATATTGCCCTGTGCAAATTGATCCTTTACATAAGGAATCAGCTTTTTGATGTTCATGGCCACAAACGGGAACACCGTAAATAATAAAGCCACCACAGAACCGATAGTGCCAACAACAATGGTGATGTAAAGTTTCCACTGCATTCTGTTTTCGAGCAGTTGGTTTATAGTAAACGCGCCTAAAAAGGTAACCGGAAACCAAGCCATAGAAGAGTAATGTATTATCCGTGACTTCACAATACTGAACAAAATGGTAACTACCCAAAATAAGATGAGCATCCATTTTTTCATATCCTGCTCCTGTGTGGTAATATCCTTTGATTTAAAAAACGATGGAATAGCCAGTACCGAAGCGGGAAAACAACCCAGTAACAATACCACATAATGATAACCCGGGAATCCTTTGTGGCCGGCATCGTGGGTGGAGAACAACCTGATCTGATAGGTAATAAACTCCTGCAAAAACCAGGGGCCATTTTTGATGGATTCGTAGCCAAACCACACCGACATAGTTAAAACAGCAAACACGAGAAATAAAAGAACATGCCCCCAACTGAAAAATATTTTAAAACGTAAAGTAATCCAGTATACCAACACACTCAAACCAAAAATCATTAGGGCCACCTGCCCTTTGGTAAGCATGGCCAGGCCGATAAATATACCCGACAGCATAGCATATTGCCAGGGTTGGTATTTCAGATCAATAATCTCAAAATGGTTACGTTTCCATACATACTGAATAAAATTCCACAGCCCAAGGAAAATGAACAAATTAAACCATGGGTCGATAATGCCCGATTTGAAATACATATTGGGAAACAACGAACCGGCAAAAGCCAATGCCCAAAGCAAGCCGAAACGCACCCCTGAAAGTTTTTTACCAACCAGATAAACAGTTATCAGCGTAACTACTCCGCATATTGCATTGGGAAAACGAGCGGCATATTCATTTACCCCGAAAATTTTCATGGCTGCACTTTGCATCCAGAAAAACAAGGGAGGTTTCTCCCAAAACGGCTGAAAATCGATGTAAACACGCAGGTAATCACCGGTCACTAGCATTTCCCTGGAGCACTCGGCAAAATTAATTTCGTCCCAGTCAAACAAGTGAACTGCACCCAAAAAAGGGAAAAAGAGCAATACCGCGCAGGTAATCAGGAGTAATATATTTTTCAAGGCACTTTTTTTGTTTGCAAGTTAACACATTGAACCATTTCAAGTATTAGTAAATTTGCATTTTAAGAAACACTATGACACTAAAGAAAACGCTTCTATGGGTATTGGTTCTGTCGAGCATAATCATTGCCTGCAAAAAAGTTCCGCTTACCGGCAGAAGACAACTCAACCTGATCTCTGACAGTGAAATTAATGCCATGAGTTTTAAGGAGTATAATTCTTTTATCAAATCGAATAGAGTTATACGCAACTCACCCGATGCAGAAATGGTAAAACGGGTAGGTGAAAATATTTCCAAAGCAGTAGCGCAAATTTTAAATGAGAAAAAACAGGGCGAAATGCTCAAAGACTTTAAATGGGAGTTCAACCTCATTGAAAGCAAAGAAGTGAACGCCTGGTGCATGCCCGGAGGAAAAGTGGTGGTGTATACCGGCATTCTCCCTTTAACCATGGACGAAGAAGGTTTGGCTGTGGTGATGGGACATGAAGTAGCACATGCCATTGCCCGCCACGGAAGCGAGCGCATGAGTCAGGGTATTATGCAACAACTGGGAGGTGTGGCACTGGCAGTAGCCTTAAGCAGTAAACCTGCTGAAACACAACAATTGTTTTTAGCCGCTTATGGTGTGGGCTCAACGGTTGGTGTTATGTTACCTTTTTCAAGAAGTCATGAGAGTGAGGCCGACCAATTGGGCTTATCTTTTATGGCAGCAGCAGGATACAATCCGGCAGTTGCAGTTGATTTCTGGCAACGTATGTCAAAAAAATCAGGCGGACAAAAACCTGATGAATTTCTGAGTACCCACCCTAGTGATGCCAATCGAATTGCCGACATTAAGAAACACCTGCCGGCTGCAATGAAGTATTATAAAAAGAAAAACTAGATTACTCAGAAAAAAATAAAGCAGGGCAATAGTAAATTGCCCTGCTTTATTTTTTTCTGAGTATTGTAATTAGTGGGTAACCACCACCTGAGCTGAATGAACAGCGTAACGGGAAATAATGTTCACCAGATACATGCCATTGGCCAGATTACCTGTGTTTAGTGCTACCTGATGTTCTCCTGAAGTAAATACCTGTGAAGTCACATGCATCAATTCTTTTCCGGCCAAATCAGATACCTGCACGCTAATGTCAGTTGCCTGTGGCAGGTTCAAATAGATACTCAATTGTTCACGGGCCGGGTTGGGATACAGCGATACAGCTATCTCTTTGTTAGCTGTTCCCTCTATACCTGTAGTGGCATTGGAAGCAATATTGGAAAGTGATGAGTTAAAGGTTTTAGACGTATTACAAGCCGAGGGACTTACCACCTCAACACGGTAATAAACAAAACCCGCAGGTGGATTTAAATCGGAGTACTGTGTGTTACCACCCGAAACAGAACCTATCAATTGAAGGTTGCTTGCACTGGTACCTCTGTAAATGTTGTACGTAGAAACAGTATATCCGGTGTAGGGATCCCAAATCAGGTTCCAGGTGTTTCCCATTCCCTGCGTAATGGAAAGGTGCATGGTTTTATGATGGTCACTCATAACCAACGGCAAACCGCAATTAGTATTGTAAGACACTTTGTACTTGTTGGATTGTACCTCAGGGTGTGAAGAAGTATCCACAAACGAACTCAACTCCGTGTGTTTTTGCCTGCCTATTACCGCATACACATCAGTAACATTAGTTTCCCTGTATATGTAAAACGAATCAAGAGCTGTGGAAACCGGTTTCTCCCAAACCACTTCATTCTTGTTTTGGTCATCAACGGTTACCATACATACTTCTACTTTCTCCTGAATGGCATTGATGTCCGCTTTCCACAAACCGTTTTCAGTACCTGCGTATAAATCATTGCCGATAAGTACGAGTGTATTTACTTCTAAAGCATAAGGCATACAATGGTTAGCTTCTTTCCATTTTACTCCTTCATTTTGTGTGCGGAAAACAGTTCCGGTACCGGCATACACAGTTGTGCCTACTACTTCCAGCGTCATGATGTAGGGAATATACAAACCTGTATTAATAGCTGTCCAGTTAGCGCCTCCGTCTTTGGTGAGGTACACTCCTCCTCCATCGGTAGCGGCATAAAGATTATTACCCGACACGGCCAGCTCCCTTATTTTAGGATTGGTAAGGTTATTATCAACCTGGGTCCAGTTGGTAAAATTACCTGATGATTTAAATACGTAGTTATT
>DATGWX010000490.1:0-2286 GCA_035299275.1 Bacteroidia bacterium | reverse complement strand
GTTGATAGTGCTAAAACCCCGTTAGCCGACAGGATATGCATACGGTTGTGATAGCTCTGCTTGATAAAATATTCCTGTACGTCAAGTTGTATGGATTTTTCAGCAAGCGCATACACCCACCAACTGATGTTGCCCCCCATATGTAAAGGAAAAATTGCTGAGGGACTATTCGTACTCATTACAGGTTTTGTAAATCTACACGTGTGATGCCGGGCTCGAAAGGCAGGTACAGCAGTTTGTGTACACGCTCAAACTGTTCCATGCTATTGAGCATGTCCATAGAACTGTTGTCAATAACCAGAATACGTTGTTGGCTGTTTTTGTTGAGGTAATCCCAATACCCCTCCTGTATATTAAGCAGGTAATCATCTTGTATGTTTTGCTCGTATGGTCGCCCACGTAATTGAATCTGCTTTTTTAATTTGGGAAGAGGAGTGTGCAGGTAAATGAGCAAATCTGGCTGAGGAATTTGAAGGTTAATAATTTCAAAAAGTTTCAGGTATAAATCGTACTCGTCTTCTTTCAGGTTATTTTTGGAGAAGATTAAACATTTGTAAAAAATATAATCAGAGACTATGGTGTTGTTAAATAAGTCTTGCTCAAACAGGTGTTTTTTGAGCTGATTAAAGCGCGATGCCAGAAAACTCATTTCAAGAGGAAAGGCGTATCGTTCAGCATCTTCATAGAACTTGGGCAGAAACGAGTTTTCTTCAAACTCTTCCATGATAAGTTTACTGCTTAATTCATGGCTGAGAATATTGGCCAGCGTGGTTTTGCCGGCACCAATATTTCCTTCAATAGCTATGTAACGGTAGTTTACCATTCCTTTACCTCTAAATCATCTGTACATTCCAACAATAAATCAGTGATGGATTTTTTTAGTAAGGGGTGCATCATATCCGGGGCAATTTCGTTTAAAGGAACCAACGTAAATCTTCTTTGATGCAAATAGGGGTGGGGTACCTGTAAGTCAGACTCATTGATTATGGCACTTCCTGCAAGCAGGATATCAATATCAATGGAACGTTCAGCCCACTTCTGCGTGCGCACTCTTCCCATTTGTTGCTCAGTGGTTAAAATAATGTTCAACAATTCCCTGCTGCTTAGGGCTGTTTCAAACTGGAGTACCTGATTCAAAAACGAGGGTTGGTTTTCATTACCCCAGGCTGCAGTTTCGTATATAGCCGATTGTTTTGCAGGCTTACCAAGTTGTTGAGAAAGTAAGGTAGCTGCTGTTTGCAATTGTTTTGACCTGTCGCCCAAATTGCTGCCTGTCAGAATAAATACTTGTGCTGTGCTCACTTTATTTTATCTTTGAACTGTACCGTATGGAAATCAAAACCATTTTATATATCGTTGCTGCTATTATTTACCTCTACAGCCGCAGCAAAAAAAAGGATAAAAATCCAACGGGGCAAACACAACCTGAAGTTGAAGAAGAAGAAACCGATTTTGACTGGGAAGAAACCTTGCGAAAACTTACGGGTGAAGAAGCAAAACTAAAACCACCATTACGCCCCTCATCCGACCCCTTTAGTTATGAAACGCCAAAGCCTGTTGCTGAAACCTGGTCATATGAGAATACCAGCAAGCCGGTGAGGGATTACGATGAAGAAGTTATTCGTAATCGAAAACAAAGGGAAAGGGTTGAAGAAGAAGCAACTCAGCAAAAGCAGCATAATATAGAGCAGGAAGCGTTACAGAAACATAAGGCAAAAAGTTTGGAGGAGACTGGTGTACTGCGCTCGCTTTCTTCAGTACAAGCACCGCTTAGTTTGGATGATTACCATGCAGAGCCGATTGATGTTTCAGTGGAAGAGTTGCGTAAGGGCTTTATTTATGCAGAGATTTTGACCCCGAAATATTTTTGATAATCATTCCCCGTTATAAAACAGAAAAGGCCGAAATGATCGTTTCGGCCTTTTCTATAGAAGAATCAGGTGACTATGCGTCTTTCTTGAACCAAGATTTGCAATATCCCTGGGGGTTAATGGGGCCTTTCATTAACTGACATCCGCCACAAGCATTAGGGTCGCTGGCATTTGGTTGCCAGAAACGACAATTACTGCAATTTTTTTCAGCTTCTGTGCTTTTGTCAACATAGGCCAGATTTTCTCTTCCTTTTTTATCGGCATCGCTAAGTCCTGATAAATCGGTACAATCAACAGTAGCGGGGGCTGTTTCGGTGGCCGGTGCTGTTTCGGCAGGAGTTGTTTCAGCAGGTGCGTTTTCAGCAGGAGCAGAAGTTGTATTTTGCGCAGGTTGTTCACCTCCGCAGGCGCTTAA
>DATGWX010000489.1:0-4358 GCA_035299275.1 Bacteroidia bacterium | reverse complement strand
ATGCCCAGCATATTGATTGAAACCGGCTTCTTAAGCAACACCAATGAGCGCGGATTCTTAAAGGGAGAAAGCGGCCAAGACTCTGTAGCAACAGCCATTTTTAATGCTTTTAAAAATTATAAAATCGAGTTTGAGGCAGCTCACAATAAAGCAAAGTAAACGTTTCAGGCTTTTTGCCTATTTTTGAAAAAAATTACCGATTTGAACGTATCCAAAGAAACTAAGGTCGGCATTCTGGCCGCTCTGTCCATCACCCTGTTGATTCTGGGTTACAGCTATATGAAGGGAGAAGACCTCTTCACCAAATCGAATACCTTTTATGCTGTTTACGGTGAAATTGACGGGTTAACCGCATCCAATCCCGTTACCATCAACGGATTTAAAGTGGGGCAGGTGAAAAAAATATCCATTGTTGACGGAAATCTGGAAAGATTAATTGTGCGCATGGAAATTGACACCAAAATTAAGGTGACAAAAAACAGTATTGCCCGCATATACAATGCTGACCTGTTTGGCTCTAAAGGCGTAGAGCTGGTGCTGGATAAAACATCACCGATTGCTGAAGAAGATGACACCCTGCAATCAGACATTGAAATGAGCATCGGAAAATCAATGAGCACTGTACTCAATCCGGTAAAGGCAAAAACAGAGCAGCTACTTGTTACACTTGATTCTGTACTGGCCTCAGTAGATGATGTGTTGAATGATGAAACCCAGCGTAACCTGCGCTCAGGTTTCAAAAGTTTAGCCGAGACTTTGGAGAATTTCAGAAAGACCTCTGTTAAAGTGAATGATTTAGTAGATGCCGAAACCAAAAGGTTGGATCAGATTTTTGCACATGTGGAATCCATAACCCGCAATTTAAGGGAGAACAATGCCACATTAACCAAAACCATGAGAAACGTGAACCAGATTACTGACTCTCTTGCAGCCACTAACCTCAAGGCAACAGTTGAAAATGCCAACAGCGCCTTAGTGCAACTGGATAGTGTCATGAGAAAAATAAACAAGGGCGATGGCACCATGGGTTTACTTGTCAATGACAAAAAACTATACGATAATCTGTCCTCTTCCTCTAAAAATCTTGACGCCTTGCTGCTTGACATGAAAGCACATCCTAAACGTTATGTGCACTTCAGCATTTTTGGCAGAAAAGACAAATCAACCGAATCTAAATAATACATGCACAAATCACTTAAACGACTGGTGTGGATAGGCCATGCTGAGGGTATATCTTACCTGATTTTGCTTTTTATTGCCATGCCGTTAAAATACATGATGGGTATGCCCACTGCTGTTAAACTGGTAGGCAGCGCCCACGGTGTTTTGTTTGTGTTATTTGTTTTTGCCTTATTGAATGCCTTTATGGATAAACAAATGAGTATTAAACAAGGCGTATGGTTTTTTATACTCTCTTTTATTCCCTTCGGAACATTTTTTATTGAACGCAATCTGAAAGCTACTCAATAGTTATAAGCTGTCCGTGTGATTGATGCGCGTACTGTCTTTTAACCATGCAGTATAGGAAAACGTACATTGGAAAAGAGTAAGCGTATCAAGTGTATACGCTTCTTTCATAACTTCCGTTTCTATTTTTATATTCAGGCTATTCACCAACTGCCTTCTGAATGTGGAGTCCTGTAACCGGGAATGATTTACAGCAAATGCACCTGCAATACTGTAAAGTGTTTCAGGGTTAAAATTATCTGCGCTTATCTGGTACTGCGCACTAAAACGCGTCAGGCTGTTTTTATAAAAATCAAAATAGAGTATGGGAAGTGCCTGCCCGAATACCGGCACATCTATCAATGGCTGGTTGGTATCATAGTATCGGAACAGACCGGTATCGCTGTATACAATTGGTTCATCATTTTTGATATACTCTTTCAGGCGGGGAAAAATTTTCTTGATGGAATCAGCCGGAACACCCAAATGAACTTTCAACGAAACATAATCTGCTGTGTTATCACCTGCTTGATAATTATACGCTGATAAAGAAAGAATCAACGTGATAGCCAGACAGAGGGCGAATACTTTCTCTGCTTTCCCCATAAACAAATATGCTGAAAAAACATGATAATTGCATAAAGTAAAATAGAACATTCCATATGTTACGCAGAAAATTTATAAAACAAAGTGCAGGCTTGGCCTTAGGAATTCCGGCAATCTCCGTTGCCACAGCTATAGAACATGACCAAACCGAACGTGCGTTGGATAAATTAGCTCAATTGCCACCAAAGGAAGCTGCCACACAAGAAGAAGCGTGGGAACAAATTGCCGCCATGTACAATCCCGATGAGTCTTTTCTGAACCTCGAAAACGGTTACTTCAGCATGTGTTCCGTACCGGTAATGGAATCATTCATGCAAAAAACACGCAGCGTAAATTCACAATCCTCTTTCTACATGCGCAGACTGATGCAACCTGAGCGTTTACTGATTAAATCAGAGTTGGCTCAATTTGCAGGAGTACCGGCAGAAGAAATTGCGCTTACACGTAACACGACTGAGTCACTCAACATACTCATACAAGGTATTGACTTAAAAGCCGGTGATGAGGTACTGCTGAGCAAACAGGATTACGGCAGCATGCAGGAAGCCTTTGAGCAAAAAGCCAAACGGCAGGGGGTGGTATTAAAATACGTGCAGATTCCCTTGCTGCCTAAAAGCGCTAATGATGTTGTTAAAGCATACGAAAAATCCATCACATCAAAAACCAGAATGATGCTGGTGACCCACATGATTAACTTAACCGGACAGGTACTCCCTGTTAAGGAATTATGTGCTTTAGGAAAAGCAAAAAATATTGAGGTAATAGTTGACGGAGCGCATGCCTTTGCTCACCTTGATTTTAAAATTTCTGATTTAGGCTGTGATTATTATGCAGCCAGCTTACATAAATGGCTGGGCGCTCCGTTGGGTACAGGTTTTTTATATGTAAGGCAGAACAAAGTAGCTAACATATGGCCGCTGATGGGCGATACAGGTAAAGAAAAAAACAGCATAGAAAAACTGGAGCATACCGGCACTACCCCTCCGGCAAATTATTTAAGCATCAAAGCTGCCATTGACTTTAATCTGCGTGTTGGTCTAAAGCGAAAAGAAGAGCGGTTGCGTTACTTGAAAAATTACTGGACAGGAAAGTTGAAAACCATTAAGGGGGTGAGTCTGCTTACGCCTGATGGTATTGAGCAATCATGTGGCATTGCCTGCTTCAGCTTGGAGAACATACCCGCTACTGTGGTGTCCAACAGACTTTACGATGAGCATCGCATTTTTACTGTAGCCATAGAAACAGATGAGGTAAAAGGTATACGTGTAACTCCGCATTTATTTACTACTACTGAACACCTCGACCGTTTTGTTCAAGCAGTACAAGTTATTGCAGGTGAAAATCCTGCACCTGCCACAACACCTAAGAAAAAATAATCAGCGGGGTTTGTATTTCGACTTAGTAAGAATTTTCTGAAAGTCAGTTTCAGCCATTAATTCCTTCAGGGTAACCTTAGGGTTTTCTTTCATGTATTTGCGTACAATCTGCCAACCCGTCCAGATGCCAATGCGCGGGGCTGATTCCTGCGGAACGTCAGGCGCTGATGTAAACGGAGCCTCATTGATGTAACGCTGGTAAAGCATCATATCGGTTGAATACAGCATTTTTTTCTGTACATAATGTGCCCACATCTGTACTTCGTTATCATAGCACCATTGCAATTGTTCTGCAGTATACCCCATCTTAATTGTATCAGGCACATCGGGCAGTACCGCGTCTATTGCATACAATACTTTCCCTTCCTGAATAATGTGATCAATAAACTTCTGAGAACCGGGAACAGGGCCATATTCACTGAGTAAAAAATACCTCATGATGTTTGTTACCAGATATTCTTTTCGCATTCTGCGCACAATGTATTCCGGAAAGTTGATGTTCGAAGCCTTATACGGAGCATAGTTTTCTCCCAGATAAAAATCCAGACCTATACCCATTACAGAATCCATAACCGGATGAGCATAGTTGAATGCTGACACCATGGTAACCAACTCAGGTATTACAGCCTCAGGGAAGTAGTATTTATAGAGTTTAAATGCAGCATCCAACTGCGTGGCATAAGGAGTAAAATCATGGTAATGCTTTTCACACTCCCGGTGCATTTCACGTATGTAAGGATTAGAGACAAAATCAGTCAAATTTTTGATGGTTTGCTGCTCACCCGGCTTTCCTGCCTCAATTATATTCTCCACGTACACCGGCCAAAAGGCCGGATAATTTTTAGCCAGTTTTTCAAAACCCACGGCAGGGTTCGTGGAATCAGACAGAAAAAGCTCCTGATCAAACCTCCTTATTTTTACCTTAAAATC
>DATGWX010000488.1:0-8937 GCA_035299275.1 Bacteroidia bacterium | reverse complement strand
GGTATAGCGCAGCCCGCAGTTCCACCTGAAGTAAGTGACCAATGTGAAGGGTCACTCCAGTTACCTGTTCCACCTATCCAGTAAAAATTCTGAGCAGGAATAGTGCTGATGTTCCAACCGCTAACATTACCTAAGTTAATGGTGTTGGTTGCTGTAAATGTTGCACCTCCAGCTCCGTCAATATCCTGCAACTGTGCCCAGTTAACAGAGACAGCCCCGGAATTCTGGCGCATGTAAGCTTTTGAGCCACCGCTTGAGCTACGAATGAGAACAGTTTGTTGACAGCTACCGTTAATGGCTGTAAAATTTCCGTAGTACTGTGTAGAGCCTGACCCTAAAATCATCTCACTGATATTGCCTACATCGATTGTACCAAATGAGTCTGTATTCAGAAACTCTATACTTGGACGAATACCGGTACCGGCACTGGTTGTTCTGAAAGTTCCTCTGAATGCATTCGGACTATAGAATTTAAGTTTAGGAGCATAAAATGAAGTGGTGGTGCTTAAGTGATTTACTGTGAAATTACGAAATACACTACTTGAATTCATCTCTAAATATTGCTGGCCATATGCATTAATTGTCACATCTCTGAAAGTACCACCATATACTGAGTAAATCTGAGTACCCCAGGTTGCTGTTGCATTAAACACTACATCTCTGAAAGTTTTGTTACCCGGATAAAAGATGAAACTGTTTGTGCCGTCAAACTTAATGGTTGCATTACCATTTATATACGTTGTATTGGTGTTTGGATAAACACCAAACTGGTAAGTAATTGTTGCAGTATCTGTACCCGTTAAATCAACAGTTACCGGATTACCTGACCATGCCCAGAAATAGGTAGCGCTGAATGGAAAACCGTTTGAAATAAATTTATTTGCGTTAGGATAGATTCCCGCACCCAGTGCAGTTACCTTTAATGTGTCTTGTAGTTTATACTCAACATTATGGTTGGCTCCGCCTAACTCAATGCGGTGCATGTCTTTATTACCACCGCGAATATTGTACGTACCGCTGTGGGTAGCGTAAAAATACATATAACCACCTGCGTTATTTGGCAAACCTGAATAACTGGCGTTTTTTGTATAAAAAGCACGGCTGTTTACATCAAAACCACCATCAGTAATTTCCCACTGGCCATCAATAGTAATGACAGCTAAAGGTTGACCTACAAATGAACCGTTCTTAATGTAATGTGTATAAGCTGATGAATAAAATGTTGCCCCTGCAGGAACAACCACATCACCCTGATTGGTATAGAAGTATCCTTTATTTTGCGTAAACTTTGACGTACCGTCAAGTACCAAAGTACCTGCATCAATTTTGGTGTTATCACTATTACCTGATTTTACAAAATAGGTAGAGTCATACAAATTAAGGTTACCTGCAAATATTTGTATAAGACCTGAGTTCATGGTAAAATTGGTCTTTCTGAAAGTTGCACCTGCTCCGGCAGTTATTCTGGATAACTGATTCCATGTAATCTTCCTTGACGGATTAATGTTGAACACATTCGCTGCATTTATACCTGCAGTAAAGTTGAATGTAACATTAGAGGTGATACCGCTGGTAACAATAAAGTCTTTACAAAAGCCTTCAAAGTTAATTGTTACTGTCCCGCCTGATGAACTGAATGAGTTGGCATCAAATACCACATCATCAATTGGTGTAGGTACAATAGCAGGGTTTACACTGCCTCCCGAACTGGTTGCCCAATGCGTAAGGTCGGTCCACACACCCGTACCGCCTACCCAATAGTAGGTAGCAGCCGAACCTTTGAGCCCGGAGGTGAGTAGAAAAAAAAGTATTGCCAGTCGGCATACTTTTTTGAAAATCTGATTTTTTATCATGGGTTATTGTTTGTTGTTATCTAATTTCTGTAATGAAGACTATACTATGATCCGAAATAGCTTTTTTATTTCTGTGCTCCTTAACGGATATACTTATTAAATACTTACCAAAACTACCGGCCTTAATTTCCACTTTACCTGTACGTTGGTTAATTGAAAAATTACCTGTCTGAAATATTTTCTCGGCTGAGTATCCTTTGGCATATTGAACGGATTCAAGTGGTGTTTGATTGGTAAGAAATGAACCCGCGTAAACAGCACTTGAAAATGCTTTTGCCACATCAATACCCTTTTCAGGAGCAGCATAATTGTACTTTACACCATCAGCATAAAAGAACGGAGCGATGAGGTGAAAACTCACTTCATCACTGTCTGTATTATTTAAAACTGTTTCAAACGATATAGAGGAATTATTGCAAATGTATTGGCCTGACAAACTCTGAAGAGAGGGCATGGTGTTGATTTCAGCATTAGAAGGATTAACCAAATGATTTATCAGTACAAAACCCTGCCTGTTCATGTTGCTGAGGTTAATCAAGCCACGGTCAAAAAAACAGTATCCCCAGGTAAGGTCATAGTCCATGTAAGGTAAGGTAAGTTCAATCCCGGCTGAATACCTCACCTGAGTGATGCAGGTTTGTTGTGCATTAAAACATGGGGCGGAAACATTGTTCTTCTGAACAAATGATGTGTCTTTTGTAAGTTCAAGTACTTGCACCAAACGATTACTCATTGATTCGAAAACAGATACATACTCTTTGTCGGGTGCAACGGATGAGCAGGAGTAATAAACTATAAGGTGCGCCTGAACAGCGCCTCTGCCCTTTAAAGTTGAAAAAAGCTCTGCACCTTTCAACTCATTAACCTGAGCTGCTTTTGATGGAACTGATTGGTTTTTTTGAGCACTAACTGAAACAGCACATAAAAATACCACTAATAGTAATAAAATCTTCTTGCACTGAATGCTTAAAAGGTTGTAAAATCGGGTCATTAGTCAGGTTAGTGTTTTCAATCCTAAAAAATCTTTACCTGATAACTAATAACAGGGCTATGGTTTTTAGGAAATGACTTCAATGTTACCCTATCTCGATTGAGGGGGCAAAAAAAAGGTACCAAATGCAATGAAAGTGTTATAAGAGGGCGAAAAGATTCTATTTCACCATAAAGTCATACTCAACTGACTTCTCAGGGTGGCCCGAGTAGGGAAAGATAAGTGTAAAACAGGTGCCGGAAGTGGTTGAGAACTTTGCTGTTCCTTTTAATTGACGGGAAAGCTCATTCATAATACGGTAGCCAAGATTAGGAGATGTAGCAGGGTCAAAACCTTCCGGCATTCCTTTACCATTATCAGCAACAGTAAGTGTGTAAAAACCGTTTCCATTGTCTGAACATGAAATATCTATATGTGCATCCTCATCATGTTCTGCAAACGCATACTTAACTGTATTGGTGATTAATTCATTCACAATTAACCCGATAGGGATAGCTTTTTCCATATCCAGCATAAGTCCTTTGGGCAAAATGTTCAGTCTGACATCAATATGACCGGCATTGTATACCTTTCTGAGGTGACTCCACAGTTGCTGTATATAATCTTCGAGAAGAATAACGGATAGTTCATCAAACGAGTATAGTTTTTGATGAATAATGGAAATTGTTTTTACCCTGTTATGGCTCTCTCGTAAAGCTTCCAACGCACTTTTATCCGTAACTGAATTAGCCTGCAGGTTTAGCAAACTTGATACAATCTGAAGATTGTTTTTTACACGGTGATGTATCTCCCTTATGAGAACATCTTTTTCAACAGATTGGTTCTGAATAATGAGTTGCTGTTTCTCTAATTGTTTATTCTGCTTTCTTTTAGCGGCATATGCTGTGTAAACAAAAATCCCTAATATCAGAAAAGTGATGGCCGCACCAAAAGCAATAATTCGTTCATTACGAAGATTTTTATTCGACATTTTAAGGATATCGTTCTCTCTATGCTGCTGCTTTACATTCAACCGCATCTCCAACTCCTTGTGTTTTAACTCACCCTGAGCTTGCACATTAGCTATACTTCTCTCTTTGGTTTCATTAAAAACACTATCGTTCCATTGAGTATACATTTCGTAATAAGCCAATGCCTGTTGGTACCTTTTTCTGCTCCGTTCAATTTGCGAAAGCACTTTGTATGCTTCGCCCATGTAGAATTTAGCCTGTTGTTTGATGGCATCTTTAAGTAATCGTTTCGCACATACTTCGGCTTTGTCTATGGTATGCTGCTTGATATACAATTTTGATAATGCGAGTAGTGGTCTCAAAGAGTTATCGGGCATCTGCAAACTATCCAAAACTCTGAGTGAGCCGGTCAAATATTCTTCTGCTTCCTGATACCTGCCCGACTCAAGATATATATTTCCTATTTCATAGTTTATGGTAGCATAATTGTACCTGCCCGAGCCCCCTCTTTCAGCGTAATTTATGGCTTTTCTGATGTAAAGCTCACACATGGGCTTATTTCCGGCACGGTGATAATCTGCAGCAATATTTATACTGATCATACCCGCAAACGACCCTTTCTTTACTAAAGTGTCGTGCATAAGTGCTTTATGAAAATAAGGCAAACTTTGTGAGGCCGGCCGACCAGCTTCGGCAAGAAGAGACGCTGTATTGTTATACAATATAGCAATCATGTTGTGGTCGGTGGTGCGCTTAGCCACCTTTAGTCCATGTAGGTAATAGCTCAATGCCTGGTCATAGTCACCTTTATCCTGATACATTCCGGCTACCAGACTTAAACAAGAGGCCTCTTCAATTTTATTACCTGCCTTTCGGGCATATTGCAATGCCAGATTATACATACTTAAGCCATCCACCAGTTTTGACTGTACAACCAGAATAAATCCCTTTATACGATAGCCATCTGCCATGTAGCCAAAATGCTTATACTTTTCAGCAACCTTAATCTCTTCCTCTGCTAGTCGAAAAGCCTCATCAGGATCACTGAACTTAAGATTCCAGGCCAACTGACCAAGCAAGTATGCTCTGCCTGTATCTGTTTGTTCTGTTAAAATTTTGTCACGCAGGCATTGCTCTTCACTTTGAGCCATAGCAAACAAGGTCCAAAATACTGCAACAGATAGAAGAAGAAGTCTGCGATTAAAATACAACATCAGAAAGTAGCAAGAGAAAAAGGCACATTAAGGATTGAATAGTCAGCAATCAAAATTGCAACAAAAAAACCGGGGGGCATATAATATGTTACCAAATGCATTAAAAAGGGTATCAAATAACATCCTGTATATCTTACATTACCCTGTTAAGTTTGCTCATCAATTCGTCTTTGAAATTTCGACTCAGCGGTATCTCCGAACCCTGTATGGTAACATCAGAATATGAGACGGCATCAATACGTTGCAAATTGACCATGTAGGATTTATGAACCTGAACAAACGTATCCTTCGGAAGATTCAACAACAATTCCCTGAAATTGGAGCGAACAATACTTTTGCCTTTTTCAGTAACGATGTAGATATAATTGTGATCCGACTGAAGCCATAATATATCTGCGATATTTACTTTAATATAATTCCGGTCTGTTTTAACAAAAATACAATCAGATAAAACTTTCTTGTCCTGGTTAGCTGTACTTCTGCCGGTATGAGCGGCAATAGCCACTTCAATAGACGTAAATATATCCTCCTGTTCAAATGGCTTTACCAGATAACCGTTGGGGTGTAACTCTGCTGCCAATGAAACTGTAGCTTTATCAGAATGGGATGTAATAAAAACAAAAGGAATGTCATACTTGCTCCGAATATGTTGCCCAAGGTCTATACCCGTTTTCCCTCCTCCTAAGTCAATATCCACCAGCACTAAATCAGGCAAAGCACTTTCTAATGCCAGCAATGCTTCATCATATGTAATGGCGGAAGGCAATACATTATAACCCAATCTGGTGAGCATATCACTGATGTCCAATGCAACCAACGATTCATCTTCTACAATGAGGATTTTCAGAGCTTCCATGTAATATAGAGATTTTTGGAAGGCAAGATAGGGATTCTATTCAACAAGCGTAAAGCCAAATAGTGCAATGAAGAAAGATACATACACTTGCTTTACAGGCTTTTCAGCATATCTAATAATTTTTCTGTGGTAATGGGTTTTATAATGTAATCTGTTACCTCATTAATCGCTTCAGCCCGCTGAATATCTGAAGGAGCGATGGACGAAGATACCACGTAAATGGTAATCGTTTTCTCAAGTCTTGGTTTAAGCAAGGTAAACTCTTCCAAAAACTCCCAGCCATCCATCACGGGCATATTAAGATCCAGTAAAATTATTTCAGGTAAACGGGCCGCATTTTGAGCAACCGATTTCAGAAAAACCATGGCATCTAATCCGTTGGAAAATATTTTTATTGTTTCAACAAGATTGGTTTGCGCTATGACTCTTTGGGTAATAAGTTGAAAGATATCATCATCATCAACCAAACAAAGTGTTTTTATCTTTTTCATAGTCAGTCAAGATTATTCAATTTAACAATAAACGTGCTTCCTTCTCCTTCTATACTGTTAACACTCACGCTCCCCCCCATCGCTTCAATCTGGTTGCGTGTCATAAATAATCCCAGCCCTTTTGCATTCGGATGCTGATGAAATGTTTTGCGCAACTTAAACAACTTATGCCCGTACTTCTGCAAATCAATCCCCAATCCGTTGTCTTGTACTTCAAGATGCAACCAACCACCATCAGTATAACTTCTTATTTCTACCTGAGGCACGCGTTGAGGCGAGCGATATTTAATTGCATTGCTTAGCAGATTAAACATAATACTCTCCATATACTTGCGAGGGAATTTAGCCAATGGTGCCTTAGAAAAATCTACACTAAGCTGCGTACCTGTTTGAAGTATTTCACCTTGCAGTAAATCGGTAACATGGTGCGCCATCTCTCCTAAATCTACTACATCAACGGTAACAGAATAATCTGTGCGCACCTGAATGATGTCTACCAATTCTTCAAAGGTTTCATGCAAAAATTCAACTACCGGTTTTTGCTTGCCCACCAGCATTTTTATGTCAGCTGTATCAAGTGCTGACGTCATCATATCATTTAGCAACAACAGGTTGGCCAATGGTGCCCTGATGTTGTGTGCGATAATGTGACAAAAGTCTTCCAACTGCTTTTTTTGTTCCGTTAACTGTGTGAGCATTCGTGACCGCTCAGCCAGCTTGACATCTAACTTTGCTTCTGTTTCTTTAAGCTGCGTAATATCAAACGACAATATAAGTACGCCTTCTTCTACAGGCTGCATACTCAACTCAAACCAACCCGAACTACCGTCAGGATATTCGAAATGATTGATAAGTTGTTCCGGAACCTTGTTTTCCATACATTTCCTCAACTGAGCAAACATTTCCGTATGTTCAATACCGGGATATTTCTCCATCATGGTGCATCCGATGTAAGTATTTTTAGGGGCCTTTCCGTGATTGGCCACCACATCATTCACATACACATAACGCCAATCGGAATCAATAACCTGTACCCCTTCAATGAGGTAATCAAAAGCAGCATATTTGTTCATAGGTTTATTATTCGCAGATTTTTAGTTACTCAAATGTAACTAATCCGTTTGAAAACCAATGAAAAACAGAAAAGGTCCTGAAAATTTTAAGGTAAAGGAGCAAAAAAATCAGCGTAGGAACGTAATACTTTTCCAACAACGAAATGTTGCACTAAAAGCAAATCTTTCTCCTCATCTAACAAAGCATAGTATCGCTCAGGGTCAAACTCCAACGGCTGATTTGTTTTTTCATCAAACTGCTGCATGGTTTGGCCGTCAACTGCTTTTAAGAAGAGGCTTAATTTTGTTATCTTCCCTTTTTTATTTTTCAACTCCACAATGCAGTATGAGGTGAGTGAAGCTACTGAATCTGCTTTTTGTTGGTTGAATGCCTGATCATAGCCTTCGTAGTTGAGTTGTTCAAATGAGGCCAGGTAAAATTGCACCAACTGTTTATTGATGTTTTGCAGTGGCTCGGTTTTTTCGCTGAGAGGAACCACTGAACCATCTGCACTTACCACAAATGATTTTTGCGGCTCCATCGGGTATTCTACTTTAACATAATCAATATCCGCAGCATGCTCTTCAAAAATAGCCTTGGTTTTCCATTCTTTTTCTTTGGTGAAATAACGGGTATTCAGATAACCGTTAAAGCCGGGAATGTGCGTAATAAAAGGTGACTTGGAGTTTTCCATCAGCATGTAAGTACCCAGTTGATCTACGGTTTGTATGCCTACGTAGTATGTTTTGGCCAGTTCCCCTTTCTGATAAATTTCCACCTTTACTGAACGGGTAGCCATATCAGCCACTACACTGTTGAAGTCTTTCTCCGGAACAGGGAACTTTACTTCCAGCAACTTCATAGTTTCAAGTAACGTGTTAATCTTTGGCTGACTTGCTTTAAATTTATTGTTCACCTTCCACTCTCCCGCACTCACACGCTCCAGTGTAACTGAGAAGCCTTGCTTATCTGCCAGAAAAATCTTATCAATAACGGCTGTGTCGGCTATGGCAAAATTGCGCAGCTCACTTTTGAGTGTAGAAAATTTATTCTTGTTGAGCACAAAATAAGTAAGTGCAGCCAACAGCACAAATAACAGTATGAATAACTTGTTTCCTTTTAAACTCATGAGGTATATTTACGTTTACGCCACCAGGCATGCCAACCGCCAAATAAAACCAGAAGCAATACCGGTATTACCATATTGATGAGTTGCCATTTCAGTTTTTCACTCTTCAGCCTCGCTCTGTCAAGCAGGCGAAGTTTGATTTCTTTCATGCGCACCTCAATCAACCCTGATTCGTCACATAAGTAGTCAACACAATTCACCATAAAGTTCTTATTGCCGAAAGTTTGTTTACTATACTTATCAAAACCAAGCGGATAAACTTGTCCTTCTTTACTTACCTGATTGCGGATAATGTCTCCGTCAGCAATTACAATCATGCTGTTGCTATCGGTTTTTTCTTTGTACTGCAATGCTTGCAAAGAACTGTCGTTGCCTCCTTTGTAGCGGTACTTGAATACCG
>DATGWX010000487.1:0-13452 GCA_035299275.1 Bacteroidia bacterium | reverse complement strand
GCTCTGTACTTTCTTGTAACGGGTGCTCCATAGAGGTTGATCTGATGGGTATCTTTTACACTTATCCAGAGGCCATTATTTTCACGGTAAATCCAATTTTGCACTTTTGAATTCACCAACCAATTATTTAATCTGATATTTATGGTTGAGCCTTCGCACACTGTACCGGCAGGAGATACTATAGGCTGGTACTGTACCGTATCAACTCCATAAGAAATGGGGAAAGCGACAACACTTACTCCCGCTGAAGTATCTATCCGGCAATGCGATGTGCTTTTTCGAATGGCGTAATAAGTCCTAACTGTTGTATCAGCAACATCATAGGTGTAGTGTGTAATTGTATTTGAAGATACATTCATTGAATTGGGTAGCTTGTCATTCTCTTTAAAAATCCAGTCGGTTACAAGCATGTTGGGTGGTCGTGTTACCCTTACTTCGCGTCCTGAACAAATTTTGCTATTATCAACATATGGCACCCATGAATTTACGGTTCTTCCCCTTGTGCTAAGCAGTGAACTGTACAATACCCGGCTTGAATCTAATTTACATTGCACTTCATTCTGAAGCAAAACACGGTATTCCCGGGCAATTTCACCCTGAACCTTGAGGTTATAATCGGTTACAGTATTCATGCTTTTGGTTACCTGTGCAAAGTCATTCCAATTGAACAGTGGGCCATCTCGTTGTAACCATTTGTTTACTGTATATCCGGTAGGGGGAGTAATTGAAAGCGGATTGCCTTGCCCGTCAGCACAAAAAACAGACAACCCTGTTGGCGTTTCGGGCAAATTTCCGGCAGCGGGTTGATTTAATATTACTGTTACAGTCCTTGAGGTATCAACGGAACAGTTACTGTTGTTGTTTAATACTACTCTATAAGAAACAGAAGAGGTATTTATTGGAAGTGTTCGGTTGTCAAAATTTAATGATGTAGCAACAGATGGAAGTATCTGCCAGTTGCCGTTGTCTCTTTTTTGCATCCAATAAACAACATTTGAGAACCCACTAATGTTAACTACTGAGTTTGACCATGCACATGCTGATGATGTTGAACTGATGGCAAATGCTTCATTGGTAAGATACGTTATTGGGTTAATCTTAACCTGAGTTATAGCAGAAGTATCCAGAATGCAGTGCCCGACAGAAGTATAGGTTGCACGATATTCTCTTAATGTAATTTGGTTTACTTGGGTGTTGTCGTCATATCTACTGTTCATTTGTTTCCAGTTTCCACCATTATTCCGGTAAAACCAATCTTTTGCAGCGAGGTTACTCGGGGTTAGAGATAATTGAACAGTAGAATTGCTGCAAACATTTTTTGTTGCCGTATATATAACAGCATTAAGAACTGATGTGCCCGGTAAAAATCTTTTTATATTTACTTTAATCACGTTACTGGTGTCAACGCTGCATCCCTTGTTCGTATAAACATACCGGTAAGAGCGAACCACATCAGCACTTACTCTTGTATTGAGGTCAGTAAAACTGCTTACGTTGTTGGCAAGGGGATAATACCATGAAGAGTCGTTGTCTTTTACCTGCCAGCCCATAAAGTTAGCTGGTATAGTAGCCGTTGCTGGTGTCAGGTTAATTGAGTTGCCATAACAAACTGTTGCCGTTGAACACACGGGAAAAACATCAGCATAGTTTCCGTTAGTATAGGGTCTCAAGGTAATTTGTAAAGCCGCGGTTGTATCAACTGTACAAGCCTCACCCGATACCTGATACAGAATAGCCCTGATGTCTCTCTGCGTGTTTTGCAATACTGAACTTCTCAAGGCGTTTTGAGTGCTGTCAACATTCCATGCTCCACCATTGTCGCGCCATACCCACCCTTGAGTTGCATAACCCGAAGGCGGGGTTATGTTTACTGAAAAATAATAATCCGGGCCACATACAAGTGTAACTCCACCGGAGGCTGTTGGCTTTATGTTAAACATATTTCCTCCCCTTCTTGATAAAACATTTACAGTTACTGAAGCGGATGTGTCTGTTCTGCATAATCCTGAATTGTATAAAAGAACCCTATAGGTTCTTGTTGTGGAAACACTCACTTTGCCTGTACTGTGTGAAATTGACGCTGTAGTTGAGGCAAGAGTTTGCCAAGCAGCATTGTTTTCCCTCCACAACCAGTTTTTTACTACATAACCATCAGGCAGGTTTATGCCAACTGCAACAGCTTCACTTCCACCACAGAAATTTACTTTAGAGACTGCTGGTTTTACTTGAGCTGCATTTCCCCTTCCCTCGGGTTCAATAATAACAGTTGTGGCCCATGAGCTATCAATAAAGCATGATTCATGATTGTAGAGCAACGCTTTATATCTTCTGGTTGTTGCAGAAACCACAGAAGTGGTGGAGTCTTTTGGTACTATGTTGCCTTTTGAACCGTTAAGAAGTTGAAATGACCCTCCGTTTATGTTGTAAAGCCAATGGCTCACCTGATAGTTGGTTGTTGGTTGAATATTCAGCTGAATAATTTTTCCTGCACATACCTCTGAATAATCAGCATAGGGATGAATAGCTACATTCATCCCCCGGTGAATAGCCGGCATCACAGTTAATGATATTTCTTTTGAAGTATCAAGGCGGCAATTTGCAGGATGGGTCACAATCATACGGTACCTCCTGACTGTAGGTACGGTAACCGTTGTGGCTGTGTCAACGGATAGAATGCTCTGCCAGCTACCGCTGGTATTGTTGCTGGCTATAAATCTATGCAAGGAGGTTTGATTACTCAACACTACATGGGTCCCCGAGCAGATGGTTCCTTTTTTTGACAAAATTTTGGGCACCAAAGAAGTGCTGCTTCCGGCCTGATAGGGCCGAATAATAACACTTTGAGCGGCACTTGTATCTATACTGCAGGTAAGGTTGTTGAACACCAGTATTCTGTATTTTCGAATCCTTGTTGCCGCTACAATAGTGTTATAGTCAACCGCCTGATTATATCCAGTCGTGGAAGAACCGGTAATGGGCACCCACAAACCGGTATCATTGTCTTGTTGAAGCCAGCGGTCCACAGTTGGGGTGTTTGATCTTAAATTCACATCAGTCCCACTGCAAACTGAGGTTGTACTTGTGATGGGTATAATACTGTTGTTATTGCCCAGGTTAGCTTTTATCAAAACAGTAGTAAGCGAGGAGGTATCCTGCTTACAACTAATACTGTCAAGCACCAGAACCCTAAAAGAACGTTGCGTTGTTGAATTTATTCCTGTAGTAGTACTGGTGTGGTTTGATGCACCAGTTGAATTTTGCCAGCTTCCATTGTTATTTCTGGTTTGCCATGTCTCTACCTCTAATGATGGCGACACTGATAGGTTGATAGCTGTTCCCCTGCACACTTCAGGTGCTGCTGTATAGGGTACTATTTCCGTTCGGTTACCATAAACTGGCGACTTAAAAACAACGGGTACCGTGGCAATTGTATCTATAAAACAACCGCCATCTCTCTTAATTAATGCCCTCACCTGTCTTTTTACTACTCCTGTTGCCACATCTATAACGAAAGGTATTGCGTTGGCTTTAGAAGCTGTGAGTTCACTCCACGCTACAGTATCATTATCTTTATAAATCCATTGATGTACAGCATACTGGTCTGAGAGCCCAACAAAGACAGTTGATTTAGAGCATGCCGTATCTTTTGACACATATGGTGCAATGGATGCGTTTGATCCATATGAGGGTTGTAAAAATTGAATAAATACCGGTCCTGAAGTATCGGCCACACATGTTGTATGCGACACAATGGCTCTGTATTCGCGAACAACACCCTGCACCGAAGCTGATGAGAAGGTATAAACAGATGAAAAACTATTAGGCACATTAGCCCAACTTCCGTTGTTTTCCCGGTATACCCACCGAATTACGTTAGTTCTGTGCAACGTGAGTGTCACTAATGAACCCGGACATACCCTAGTGCTCGATGCCTGTGGTATTAATGATGCTGCGGTGCCGCATTGCGCTGTTACCTGTTGAAGACCGGAAATAGTAAGAAAAACAGACAAAAGGATAGGAGCCCGCAGACCCAGAATAGATTTTAGTTTTTTCAAAACGTTTTTAATTACGCTGCTATTATACGTTTTTTTGTTCTTCTTCAAAAACAATTCTTCGATAAACATTTGACTATGGGGTGTTTGCTGCTTCTTTGTAGCAATAACCAACTCCCCGATAAGTGTAAAGTTTGATGTTGACGTTTTCGCTTCATTTAAAATTTAAGCATTCTTTAAAACAAAAAAGCTTGTCGGTAAACGACAAGCTTCAGGCAGTACAGGCTTTCTTAATAAAAAAAGCTAGTCTTTTTCAGTAGGGAGTTTATTCTCCCTGTTTTTGCAGTTGACGCAGGTCATATACCTCTTTCATTTTTTCTAGGTAAGCCTTAACGCCCTCCAGCACAATACCATCATAATTTTCGGGAGTTAAACCGAATTGTTTCATTTGAAATTCCATTCTCTTTTTCCCGTTGGGAATGGCGGTGTTGATTTGAAACAACCTGTACTCTTCGAGCAATGGTTTAAATACCGCATTTGCACCGGTAATGTATTTAGAACAGATGGCCTCGTAGGCTTTGTTGTATTGTTGCATAAGTGCCCTTCCTTTGGTTATGGCCCAATCGGGTGTTCCTTCACCGTCAGGTAATTTGCGGTACTCTGCCATAATGGGCTCCAGTTGAGTAACACACTCAGCCCTGTAAGCACTTTGTGCCGCTGTTATCTTGTCAATAATGGCTGTGTGTTTTGCTTCGGTTTCCTGCATCAGCGTCATTTGCAACAACTGCTCTTCCTGCATTTTACGAATGGCATCGGACGTCATGTTCTGGTACTGGGTGGATGCTTTCATGGCCATTTGCGTGCGCTCAGCCTCCGTCATGTTTTGAATTTTTTTCTCCTGCTTTTCCTGCAGCTGAGTTATGCGTTCACTTACCTCATCATGATAAACCTGAACCTGTTCCGTAAGCTTATCGTTAAGGCTGTAACATTGGTTACTGAAAGCCGGCACCTTGGCCCAATAATTCTGAGCGAATACCGGAATGGTGAGAAATAAAAATGCGGCTACAACTGCGTGTTTCATATACATCTGATTGACGGGAACAAAAGTAGAGGGGTGCTAAAAAATAATTTGGTGCCTTTTACTGAACCGGCTATTTGGCCGTGTGAACTGCTGCTTTGGGTGAGTTAACGGAATATGTCATTTGTACTAATCCGCTGGGGAACGACTTGCTCTCCATAAGTGTAAGCTCCTGTTGACTAAACCCTTCTTTAAACAGGCGAATACCGCTTCCCAACAAAACCGGAATAACCGAGATGGTCATTTCATGAATCAACTGTTCCTGCATCAGCGCGTAAATCACCTCTGCACCACCGTCTACAAAAATGTCTTTCCCGGACTGTTGCAATAACTCGCGGATAAGTGCGACCGGACCTTGGTGGTAAAAATGAATATTACTTTGCGGGGATTGAGGTTTAGATGTAATAATGTAGGTGGTGCAACTGTGCGGAAAATCTATACCGAAAGAAAGTACCTTCTCATACGTTTTGCGACCCAGCACTGCCGTATCAATGGTGGCATAATGCGCAGCATAGCCATAATCTTCACCGGGCTGTTCTACTGTTGACAAAAAATCAAGGCCTCCATCCGGTGTGGCAATGTAGCCATCCGCACTGCAAGCAATAAAGAGTTTTACTTTTCTCATAAAAACGGTTTTGTGCCAACAAGACAACAGTGAACAAGCCGGTGTTGTATCAACAAATAAATCTCTCTTCAGCCGGCTGGTTATGAGAGCCTTTTTTATTGGGCCGCCTGTTTGCTCTTCTCCATCCACAACTCCACAGCACTTTTTCCGCGCAAAGTTTCATTCAGTGGCGGTGTCTGAAAATACTGCGGGTTAAACAATACATTCACGTACACGGCATGTTGCTCATAGCTTTTACCTTTCCACTGTTGCAATGTATTTAACTCATCCGTAGTAAATTCACAGTTGCAATTGCTCTGCAATACCACAGGTGCTTCTTGAATATTTTTACCGTACAATTCTTTTACCTGAAGATTACCTGTTTCTCTAAGTGAGGTGTACTTAGCCTCAGACGCCAGTGGTGCGTAGGTATATATCACTACACTGTCGGGCAACTCCTGCTGAATCTGTTTTTCCAAAGCAAAATAGTTTCTGTAGGCCAGCGTGGCATCACCCAAACACTTACCGGGATAATACCAGTAATTGCCCAACACCAACACCACAGCTATGGAAACGCCCAACATCCATCGTGCAGGTTTTTGCCGAAAAGCTTCTTTCAACGCCACCACAGCCACTATGCTCAACAACGCACTGAACGGAAAAAAGTACCGGTGACCGGGAGAATAATTTAATGTCGCACAAATGAGCAGGGCTGTCATACTTAAATGAATCATCCACGAAGCAGTTAGTGTATGCTGCGTTAAAAGTTCAGCAAGTTTTTTCCGTTCACGAAAAAAAAGTATCAGCAACGGCACATAAAAAATGAAGTAACCGTAATCGGCCAATCGCCAAAAAGAAATGAGTACGTGTTTTATAAACCCTGCTAAACCTACCGCTTGCCGGTGTTCCGCAAAAACAGGAGAACTGAAGGCCCAGCCCGTTTGTTGCGCGTGCAAATAACCCCAACCCAAAAACACTGCAGCCGAAGGAATAAACCACCACACTTTTTGTTTAAAAAACTGAACTACGCTTTGCCGATTTACACGGGAGTGAATATACATCTCCGCCAGGGCCATAGCTGCCAACATAAAAACGGCTTGCAAATGCAAGAGCACCATAACACAAGAAGCGATTATAAAAACAAATGGGCGTTTCTCCAACAGCGCAGTAAAAGCGAGCAGATAAAAAAACGTAAGCGGCATGTGGTTGGTGAGCATCGCACTTTGCGCGAGGTACGTAGCTGAAAGCGTTAAAAACAATACGGGCAAATAGGGCCACCAACCTGTTAAACACTTATTGGCCAATCGCCACGTGAGGTAAAGTGTACCCGTTGCAAAAAAGTTAACGAGCAAATGTGCCACCCACAGTTTTTTGCCCAACATCATCCAGCTGGCAGCGATTAATACCGGGAACAAAGTTGGGTGCCCGGGGTCATGTTGCGGAAGAAAAAAAACAGTGCGAAGTTGTTGCTCAAAAATGTGTACCGCTGCACGCGATACGCCTGAAACAGCATCGCCAAAAAACGGGTCGTGTCGGGTTATCCAAAACAACACCGCCTGTGCCAGTATAAATACGGTAAACAAATGCAGAGGTTTCTGCTTACTGTCGCTCATCGTAAATCAAAGATACAGAATTTGATATTACTTTCGTGCCATGCTTCGTGCTACAGCTATTTTCAGTGCTCCCGTTCATGCTCCTTTGCAGCGTTTTATGCTGCCTGCTTTTGAAAAGGCCGGTGTTGAGGTGTGGCTCAAGCGCGATGATTTAATTCATCCGTTTGTAAGCGGCAACAAGTGGCGCAAACTCAAATACAACTTAATGGAGGCTGAACAACAAGGCAAATCACACCTGCTCACCTTCGGTGGCGCCTACAGCAACCATCTAGTAGCAGTAGCCTGCGCAGCTGCTTTGTGCGGATTCCAATCAACCGGATTGGTGCGGGGTGATGCAGGTACGCACAATTACATGCTGCACATTTGCCAAACGTTTGGTATGGAAATCGTTTTCGTGTCGCGCGAGGCATACTGCGACAAAGAAGTACTGGCAGAACAGTATGCACAACCACAGTCGTATGTATTACCCGAAGGAGGCACCAACCTGCTGGCAGTAAAGGGTTGTGAAGAAATAGCCAGAGAAATACAGGAGGTGTTCCATCATGTGCTGCTGGCCTCCGGTACCGGAGGCACTACAGCCGGTGTGGCCAAGGGGTTTGCCCGTCACCAACCGAACGTACACGTACACAGTATAGCCGTTTTAAAGGGTGCTGATTTTTTGCGCAAGGATATTCACACCCTTGCTCCTGCTCTCAACAACCTTACCCTGCATACAGAGTTTCATGAAGGAGGATATGCTAAAACTACCCCCCGATTAATCACCCTGATTAAAAACACCGCTGCACAAACGGGTGTTTTATTTGATCAGGTATACACGGGAAAAATGTTGTTTGCCGCCCATCAACTGGTAGAAAGCGGAGACATAAAAGCCGGAGAAAAGCTGCTGCTGTTACATACCGGAGGCACGCTGGGTTGGCTGTCGCAGGAGTAGCACAGGTTTTTCTGTCCGCAACTATCAGAATTTGAACCCATAATACACCCCTGTGGTCGAAAAAACACTACTAATGGACCCAACCATTCTTTCCATTCTTTAAAAAGGCGTAAACTTGCGCTGCAAAAATTTAAATCGCACATGAAAAGATTATTACTCTCTTTTGCTATTTGCCTCGTATTTATCAGTTCATTAAGAGCAGATGAAGGCATGTGGCTCCCGCTTCTGTTAAAGAAGTACAATTATGAAGAAATGAAAGCCAAGGGGCTTAAACTTACCCCCGAGCAATTGTATGATGTAAACAACTCTAGCCTCAAAGATGCCATAGCCTGGTTCAATGGCGGATGTACCTCAGAGATTATTTCTGAAAAAGGATTGTTGCTCACCAACCACCATTGCGGATACGGTGCCATTGCCTCACATAGCAGCACATCCAACAACATTTTAAAGGATGGTTTCTGGGCCAAAAACAACAAAGAAGAACTGGCCAACCCCGGCATGTGGGTTTCCATTCTGGTGCGCATGGAAGATGTTACCGATCAGGTTAACGCGGCCATCGCGGGTGTTCCTGCCGATAAACAAGCAGCTAAAATTGCTGAGGTAACCAAAGCATTGAGTAAAAAAGCGACTGAAGGAACACACTACGAGGCCTTTGTTCGTGATATGTTTCGCGGAAACGAATACTACCTGTATGTGTTTGAAAAGTTCACCGACATTCGTTTGGTAGCTACCCCGCCTGAAGCCATTGGTAAATTTGGTGGTGATACCGACAACTGGATGTGGCCCCGCCACACGGGCGATTTCTCCATCTTCCGTATTTATGCCAACAAAGACAACAAGCCTGCGGCCTACTCTCCGGAGAATGTTCCTTACAAGCCCAAGCACTACCTGCCGGTAAACATCAAAGGCATTAAAGACGGTGACTTTGCAATGGTATACGGTTTCCCGGGTCGTACCAACCGTTATGAAACTTCTTTCGGAGTTAAACTGGCCATTGACGAAACCAACCCTTCCATTGTAAAACTGCGCGACAAACGTTTGGAGTTGATGAAAGAAGAAATGGACAAAGACGTGGCTGTACGTATTCAACTGGCTTCACGCTATGCACAAATTGCTAATTACTGGAAATACTTTATTGGCCAAACCGAACAATTGAAACGCTTAAAAGTATATGAGCAAAAACAAGCCGAAGAAGCCGAGTACCTGAAGTGGGCCTCCAACAAAGCGGAATACAACAGCGTACTGAATAAAATGAAAACCGCTACGGATGCTTATCAACCGTACAACAAACACGGGGTATACCTGCGTGAAGGCATTATGGGTTCAACACTGCTCAACATTGCTTCCATGTTCAGCGGATATGAAAGTGCCTTAACTGATACCGCTATGAAACGTTTAGGTACCGATACCAGCACGGCCCGCAAAAACCTGGAGATGATTGCCAAGGGTTTTGATGCACAGTACAAAACACTCAACCATGTTTCAGACCGCAAAATACTTGCTTCCATGCTTTGGTATTTTTACAAAGACATTCCTAAAAACCAACACCCGGCTTTGTTAGCTAAAATTATAAAGAGTGACGACAAGGATAAAGGCAAGGAGCAAGCGAAAGACTATGCTAAAATGATTTTTGCCAAGTCCATGTTTGCTGATAGCAACAAGGTGAAAGCCTGGTTGAAAAAACCTGATTTGAAAAAATTGCAGAAAGACCCTGCGTATGTTTACGTAAAGGCTTTCCTCGACAACTACAACAACAACTACGCAAAGTATGCTAAAGAATACAACACCGTAATTGCTGCTGAAGGTAAAACATACATGAAGGCTTTGCGTGAAAAAAATGCAGGCAAAAACATGTACCCCGATGCTAACTCAACCCTGCGTTTAACCTACGGTAACGTTAAAAGTTATAAATCAAAAGATGCGGTACAGTTTGATATCTCTACGCACCTCAGCGGCATTATGGAGAAAGAAAACCCTAACAGCCATGAGTTTGCCGTGCCTGCCAAACTGAAAGAGCTGTATGAGAAAAAAGACTTTGGCAGCTACGCAGAAAACGGAGATGTTCCTGTAGCCTTTATTACCACCAACGATATTACCGGTGGTAACTCCGGCAGCCCGGTAATCAATGGTGAAGGCCACCTGATTGGTTTGGCTTTTGACGGCAACTGGGAAGCCATGAGCGGTGATATTGCCTTTGATCCTAACTACAAACGCACCATTAACGTAGATATTCGCTACGTGCTGTTTGTGATGGAGAAATACGGCAACGCCAATAATCTCATCAACGAGTTGAAAATTATTCGCTAATCCCAAAATCACTCACATTAAAAAAGCCCGTTGTGTAAACACAGCGGGCTTTTTTAGTTATAGTGTTAAATCGAGGGTAAATCATCGCAACTTCACATCAATACCCAGCTTAACTCCTCCTTCGAAGTGGTACTGATGATCGGCTTGTATGGCAAACGGGATTAATTCAAACGCCACATTGCTCTTTGACGGATTGATGCGCAGGCCCCCGCTGAAAAACATACCCGTATGCCACAGGCTTAAATAGTCAGATCGTGTACGTCCGGGTGGATAACCTCCAGTGCCCAGCAAACCACGGGTATTGTTGACTACTGGTCCTGCACATAACGTAATTGCAAAAGCCTTATACCAGATAAGGTCTCCATGTACAAGGGCCTGCAATGAGAGTGAATTGTACCATTGGTCGGGTACATCAGAAACCCATTTGGCATTAAAATAACCGAATGAGAAATTAGGATTAAACCGAATGCGGTCTTTGAATATGTCGCGTTGATAACCCGCTGTAAAAAGTAAGCCCAGGCCGTTGAATTCTCGATTGTCAGATATGGCAGCGCCCACACTATACTTGAGCGCGTTCTTGCTGAATGTACTTTCCTGAGCGAATGCGTTTTGAAGTATACAAATCACTAAACATAAAGATATGGAAATTCGTTTTGGTATCATGGATTAAAAGTTTTCCTTTTTTAAAAGCTTGGTGAATTTAGTTCAAAGGTGGAAATTTTTTTATATAGGTAAATCCAACATGTACATCTGTAAGGCAAACTTTTTCCAATTGTTGCAGAAAGAGCCGGTGGTGAGCAGAAATAATTTTGTATTGTACGTTAAACATATTCCGGTGCAGGAGAGTATGGAAATTACCCCTGACCAGAGGGAGGGACATCATTCAAAATTACCCTTGCCCAGCATTGGAAAACAACTTCCACTACCGGCAAAAAAAAGAACCCGCCTTAATGGGGCGGGTTCTGTATTCAGAAATATTAGAGATTATTGAACCACTACTTTTTTCACGCTGCTTCCTTCTGCTGAGTATACTCTTACAAAGTAAACTCCTGCTTTCAGTGAGGCGGTGTTTAACGTAGCTTTTTTCGCATTCACTTCATTAACGTTCAACACTTCGTTGCCGATAATGTCGGTTACTACCACGCTGTTCATTTCCTTGTCTGCTGAAATGTTCAACACTTCGCGGGCAGGGTTAGGATATACATTGAACTGTACTGCGTTCAACTCTTTCACACCATTAGGATCATTGTCGGTAATGGTAATGGTGTATGCGCTGGCTGCAGGGTCAATGGTAGCATTATTGGTAGCGTTGATTAAAGTAAGGGCAATGGTTTCGTTGCTTTCAAACACGTTGTCGTCTGTAATGCTTAACGTAACGGTTTGCGCTGCATTGCTGTTGGCCGGGAACGTAACGGTTTGTGTGGTGTAAGTATAGTCGCTGCTTCCTGCCGCTGATCCGCCATTAACTGCTACCTGAACCGTGGTAGGTAATGCAGTTGGATTTTTAAGGCTCACGCTGATGTTAACCGTACCTGCTGCTTCGTTTACTGTGGCAGAAGCTGTAGTGAAACCAACAGTATCTCCGTTAATGATGTGGTTAAGGAACATAGGGAACAACTGGTAACCGCTGGTGAAAGGATTGCTGTTGTCAAACTGTCCGCCTATACCAATCATAGCAAATTTCTCAGCAGGGCGAGGTGAACCGTTCAACGGGCTGGTAACTACAATTCTGATTTGTATACTATCAGCAGGGTTGCCGTTAACGTAAGCAAACATGTTACGGCCGGTTCCGGTAAACGGAGTCACAGGCCAGTTGGCTGAAGGAGCAAGTGTAAGCGATGGGAACATCACGTATTCTGATTCTGTTGTTTCACTCAGAGCACTCACAGTTACCGGTGCTTTGGTGGCTTTGTTGGTGCCGGCTAGTATAAGCGTGTCAAGATTGTCAACTTGAGCCAGCCCGTTAAATTGCGATAAACGACCATATAAAATTATGCTGTCACCTTCTTTTACTGTATAACCAAATGTGGCCGGACTACTAAATGTTCCCAATCCACCTGTACCGTCATGGATGGTGAACTGAAGACCAGTTGTACGAAGATTTACTCCGTAAACTATACCGCGCACCTCATATCTTCTGCCCGCTGAATCCAATACTCCGTTAGCATCCGTTTTATTAATTTGTCCGATAGGATAGTACGGGTAGCTGAAGTTGTTAATGGTAATAGTGTCGGTAGCGTTTACATCCAATGCCGCTCCTGTGCTGGGGCTGCTCAGTTGAAGCACAAAGGTTTCGTTAGCTTCCAGAGGCTGTGTATTAAACACTCTTACCAAAACAGTTTTCACTGAATCAGCAACA
Organism: Bacteroidia bacterium; assembly: GCA_035299275.1. Lineage (GTDB taxonomy): Bacteria > Bacteroidota > Bacteroidia > UKL13-3 > UKL13-3 > JAGPCK01. The sequence goes on along the minus strand of DATGWX010000487.1, from coordinate 568 downwards.
CCGTTAAAAGTAAGTGAGGTAGTAATTAAAGAATAGTCTTGAATAGTTGTGGCCGTTAACGCAGTTGCTGATACATTAACTGTGTAAGGTGCATTCGGACCCAAATCTTTCATCACTACACGTATGCGGGCGGTGTCAATGGTTTCAGCAACGGTTTGTCTGTTTACTTCAAAACCTATTTTAGTAAAGTCGTTGTCGTTGATGGTTAAAGTGTGCACAGAGTCAGCATCCAGTATAGCCGGTGAAGAAATGTTTTGCAGAACAAGCACTACGTTCTCCGCACCCTCTACCAGATTGTCGTTTACAATGGTTACTGTAACGTGTGTGGTGGTATCTGCGTTACCTGAGAAGTTGATAGAAGCAGCACCCAACTGGTAATCGCTGGTTGATGTAGCTGTTCCGCCTTTGATGGCCACACTTACGCTCACCGCTGTGTTGGTGGAGTTGGTTAGGCTAACCGGAATTTTTATAGACGTAGAATCTTCAGAAGTAGTAGAAGTAAGTGTTCCGAATTTCACCACAGGAACAACAGGACTTTGTGTGGTAGTATCACCTGAAAGTGGTGAGT
>DATGWX010000486.1:0-5222 GCA_035299275.1 Bacteroidia bacterium | reverse complement strand
TCCCATGTTTCGCGTTTCACTTCTTCAATGTCTCCGTCAGCCATGCGCACTTTAATTACATCCTCATCCAATGCATGAACGGTAGCAATGGTTCCGTTTACCCAGCGGTTGCCCACATCATTTTTAATAAATATCACCTGTGCACCTTCTTTGAGCACCAGATGCAAATCAGTTGGTAAGTTCTTTTCGCTGAAGTCGCCTTCCACAGCTCCACTATAGATTTTTTCTTCGCCCGCCAATTTACTCAGTTCAAATTCATTGATGCCTGAAGCCACCTGGTTGCGTGTGGTGACAGTAATATACAAATTATCTTTATCCGGTTGAAAGTAGCGGTTAACCCGCTTGTTTAACTCAGCCAGTTCGTATTCATCTGCTCTGTTCAGGCGGATAGCATCCAGCAGTTTGATGAAATCAGGATCACTTTGGCGAAACACTTTGCGTAGTTCAATGCAGTGCATGTGTACATCTTCAAACACTTTCGCATCAAAGAAATAGTGGCTGCGGTAATGCTCCCTGAACAGGTAACGCTCCACTTCATTTTGTTGCACCACCGGCTCCAGTTGAAACAGGTCGCCAAAAAAGACCACCTGCTTACCTCCAAAGGGCAGATTGGGCTGACCGCAATTCAAGCGCAGGGTTTGGTCAATGGCATCAATCAAATCGGCCCGCAACATAGATACCTCATCAATAATGAAACAATCTGTTTTGTGAATCATTTTGAACTTGTTGCTGTGCTTGGGGAAAAGTTTTATCTCCTCATCTCCCGGCACAATTGGGCGAAATGGCAGCAAAAAAAAGGAATGTACAGTTTGCCCGCCAGCATTGATGGCTGCTATACCTGTGGGAGCCAGCACTACACAACGTTTGATGGTATTGGCCACAAAATGACGTAACAAAGTAGACTTACCTGTACCGGCTTTACCGGTAATAAATAAACACTCTGTAGTTTGTTCAATGGCCTCAAAAGCTCTGCGCAGGTAAGCGTCTGACAAGTCAGGCATTACGGTATTGTTGGGTTGATATGAAGGGGTTTCTTCCACGTGTACGAATATCGGCAGGGAAGAGCGGATTAAAAAATATTGGATTTTCTATTGGCTTACTTGTTGGTGCTTTGCTTAAAATGTGTGGCACAGGATAAATATCCTGCTGAAAATATTACTTCTTTGAAAGTTTCATGGAAGAAGGGAGGATGCATATCCTCCCTGACTGTGCTAAATTTATATGAGGAATAACACACATCAATTAAGCATTAAAACGCTATACTGCAAGCGAGGCACTACCCCGCAAAGCACTTTGCAATTTTTCAAAGTCTAACGGTTTAAAAAGGTAGGCGTCAAAATAAGTGGCATACTCTGTTCTGCTTTGTGCAGTGATATCGGCTGTTAACGCAAATAAAGGTGTGCTTTTGTTTAGCGTAGTGGAAGTGCGTATGTGTTTAGCTGCTTCAAACCCATCCATAACCGGCATGTGCAAATCCATCAAAATAAAATCGAAAGGTTTCTGCTTGCTCAATTCCAATGCTTCCTGTCCGTTTTTGGTCCACTCAGCCACCACTCCCCACCCTGATAATACCTTGCGCAAAACAAATGCATTGATATCATTATCCTCTGCCAACAAACACCGCTTACCTTGTAATGCGTTTGCTGTACCTGCATCTTCCGTAAGTATAGAATGCGCTTTCGCCAGAGTGATTTCCACTGTAAATACTGTTCCATGGCCGGGTGCAGGTTCAACTGTAATGGTTCCTCCGTTTAATTCAATCAGCTTTTTAACTATGGCTAAACCCAGCCCAGCGCCTTCTTCTCCTTTGGTGGTTACTGCATCGGGCAATACAAATGTGGTAAACAAGTTCTCCATTTGCTGCGCTGAAAGCCCCTGTCCGCTATCAGTCACCCTCAATCGGAACGTATCGTGTGTAGCTGTTCCGGATAGCTTTTCAGCGCTAAGCTGTACGCTTCCCTTTTCGGTATATTTAATGGCATTGGAAAGCAAATTGTCCATAACGGCCGTGAGTTTTGCCTCATCTGCCAGGTAATCGTCTTTTACTGTGCCGGTGTTATCTGCTAAGCTAAGTTGCAGCTGTTTTGCTTTCGCATCATCAGCATACCGGTTAACAATACGCTGCAACCATTGTTGTATATTCAGTCGGCTCAACTCCAGTTGATTTTTACCTGAGTCCAAATCTGTAAAATACAGAATATTGGAAATAATGTGCTTTAAACGCTCAGCTGAAACTTGTAAGGATTGAAGCATCTGTTGCTCTTCTGCCCCTACTTTGCTTTGAAGCATTTGCGCAATAGACAATACTCCGTTAAGGGGTGTTCTCAACTCATGGCTTACTGCCGAAAGAAAATCCTGTCTCACTTTAGCTACATTTTCAGCCAGGTCTTTTTTAGCGGTTAGTTCTGCCTTTTCTTTCTCAGCTTTGGCTTCCTCCATTTGTTTGATGAGGGCATAACTCTCAATAACCTGAAGGGTTTGTGTATTGATAACTGATTCCTTTTCTTTCAGGTATTGTTCCAGATAGTGCAAGGCCAGCTCAGCATTTTGATTCAGTTTAAAAATTTGATACAGGTGAAAATTGCACTTGAACTTGATGATAACAATGTTGTGCGCTGTGCTGAATTCAATTCCTTTCTTAAGTACTTGTATTGCCTCATCCAATCTGTTCATGGCAATGTACAGGCAGCCCAGTTTATGGTAAGCCATGCCCATGCCCAGCTTTTCACCTACCTGTTCATGAATATCCATAGCTGCTTTAAAGTCTGCTTCGGCAGCTGCATACTCGCCTTTATGGGTATATACTTTCGCCCTTCCGTACAAGGCAAAAGCCAAGCCTCTGGTGTCGCCTGTTTTTTGCTTTAACTCAATGGACCGCTCAATGATGCGCGTGGCCTCGTCTATTTTATTTTCTTTGATGTAAATACCTGAAAGCGGATTGTAGGCATTTGATTTTAGGTTCAGGTCGCCCACCTGTTTAGCGGCCTCAATAGCCTGCTCATAGGATTGGATGGCACTCTTGTAATCGCCAAAATATTCATAAATAGTGCCCAATGATTTTTCTACCCTCGACAGGTTGTGGTAGTCGTTAAACTTAAGGTAGATGTAGCGGCAATCAATTAAATAAACCAGCCCCAAGTGGTAGTTATCGGTTTTGTAATATACCCCGGCAATGTTGTACTTCGCATCTGCCACACCTTTGGTATCGCCCAACTCCTCATAGTAAACAATGGCTTCGTTTGCTTTATTTACTGACTCCTCGTACTCGCCTTTAATCATGCAAAACAAGGAGAGCAGGCTCAGGCTTTTGGCTATCAATGCCGTATCGTTTATTTTACGACTTTGCTCCAACGCCTGCCGGCCCAACTGTATGCTGTGATTCAGGTCATTGATTCGGCTGGTGTAAGCTTCATCAAGAACGGCAATAATATCATCACGACTGTCCAGCGAATCCATTTGTTTTTAGTAAAGTAGTTAAACAAATGTAACCGGTGAGTTGGAGTAATAAAAAAAATACACCGAAGGATAAGGCTATTCCATCTATTCCAAACAAAAAAGGGATGAAACCTGAAGTTTCATCCCTTTTCTTTATACAACTGCCGCAAAAAACTACGCCAGCACCACTATTTTGTTTTTGGTTACTTCCACTACTCCGCCTTTAATGGCAAAATTTTGGTCGCCCTCAGCACTTCTAACACGAATGTTACCGGCATTCAAGCTGGAAACCAAGGGTGCGTGGTTGTTGAGTACTTCAAACTGGCCCAGTGAACCCGGTAGTTTTACCGAGGTGGCCTCGCCTGAAAAAAGTACTTTATCCGGTGTTAAAATATCTACTTGCATGGTTTTTAATTTAAAGACCGGAGATTAGAGAAAGTAAACTGACTGCCATTTTACTTCCGATTAATCTGACGGCTGTAATTTTTATTACTTCGCTTCAGCTAAAATTTTCTCTCCTTTAGCAACAGCCTGCTCGATAGTACCCACCAGGTTGAAAGAAGCCTCAGGTAAATAATCGTAGTTACCATCCATAATGGCGTTAAAGCCTTTGATGGTTTCTTCGATTGGCACCAACTCTCCTTTTAATCCGGTAAATTGCTCGGCCACGTGGAAAGGCTGAGAAAGGAAACGCTGTACACGTCTTGCTCTGGCTACGGTGAGTTTGTCGTCTTCACTCAACTCGTCCATACCCAAAATGGCAATAATATCCTGTAATTCTTTGTAGCGTTGCAGAATCATTTTTACACGCTGAGCACAGTTGTAGTGAGCATCACCCAAAATAGCCGGAGTAAGGATACGTGAAGTAGAATCCAATGGATCTACCGCAGGGTAAATACCTAACTCAGCAATTTTACGACTCAATACTGTGGTAGCATCCAAGTGAGCAAAAGTAGTAGCGGGAGCCGGGTCAGTCAAGTCATCCGCAGGTACGTAAACGGCCTGTACAGAAGTGATAGATCCGCGCTTGGTTGATGTGATACGCTCTTGCATGGTTCCCATCTCTGAAGCCAGTGTAGGTTGGTAACCTACCGCTGAAGGCATACGACCTAAAAGAGCCGATACTTCAGAACCCGCCTGTGTGAAACGGAAAATGTTATCAATAAAGAACAGGATATCACGTCCGCCTGATTGCTCATTTCCATCGCGGTAGTACTCAGCGATAGATAAACCTGAAAGGGCTACACGTGCACGGGCACCCGGAGGTTCGTTCATCTGACCGAACACAAAGGTTGCCTGAGATTTTGCCAGTTCATTGTAATCCACTTTTGACAAATCCCATTTGCCTTCTTCCATGGCATGAACGAATTCTTTACCATATTTAATAATACCTGATTCAATCATTTCGCGCAGCAGGTCATTTCCCTCACGGGTACGTTCCCCTACTCCGGCAAATACTGATAAACCATCGTATGCTTTTGCAATGTTGTTGATTAACTCCTGAATTAATACGGTTTTACCTACACCCGCACCACCAAACAAACCGATTTTACCACCTTTAGAGTATGGCTCAATCAGGTCAATTACTTTAATACCGGTATAAAGAACCTCTGCTTTTGTAGAAAGGTCTTCAAATCTTGGAGCTGATTGGTGAATAGAACGACCAACTTTTACGTCAACCTCTTTTAAACCGTCAATAGGCTCACCTACCACATTAAACAAACGGCCTTTGATTTCTTCAGTAGCCGGCATTTGAATGGGTGCACCGCTGTCAACTACCTCAGTAC
>DATGWX010000485.1:0-10876 GCA_035299275.1 Bacteroidia bacterium | reverse complement strand
TGATTTTATTGATTTCGATGTGCCCTGGAACCTGACATTAAATTATACGTTCAACTATTCGCGTCCGCTTAATGAGGCTACCTCCAGCCAGTCATTTATGTTTAACGGTGATGTGAGTTTAACCAAAGACTGGAAAGTAGGATTTAACTCAGGGTATGATTTTGTAAACAAACAACTCAGCTATACCTCTTTTGATATACACCGTAATTTGCATTGCTGGGAGTTTTCATTCAACTGGATACCGTTTGGGTTTCGTACCAGTTATTTCTTTACCATCAGGGTTCGCTCCAGTGTGTTGCAGGAATTAAAACTTACCCGCAGACGCGATTGGTTTGATCAGGGAGCATTTTAACTACCAGCTATCTCCCGGGAAAAAAGCATCTTCAATATGGTGAATAGTGGTGACACTGTTTTTACTTACTACGGATAACACATCAAAACGAATCTCGCCCTCATGCAGGTGTGCTGCCATATAAGCTTCTGCGGCCTGTTGAAGTTTATTCTGTTTTGCAACACTTACAGCTTCTTCCGGCTTGCCGAAATATTCTGTGCTTCGGGTTTTAACTTCTGCAAATACGAGCGTGTTGCCATCCAGTGCAATCAAATCAATTTCATGCGGATGGTTTTTCCAGTTTCGGTAAAGCAGGGTATAGCCCTTCTGCAGCAGGTATACTTCAGCATGCGTTTCACCTTCTTCACCTTTTTGTAAATGTTCGGTTGATTTCATCAGAAATAGTCAAACCGATATTCAGTTACAGCTTTTTCTTTTCCTTTTTCAGAAAAAACTACGCGTTGCAATAACTTCCCGTCATAGAAATATCTTTTTTCAAAAGCAGCTTGTTTTTTGCCTTTCACAAAAAGTTGCGCAAGTATCAACTGACCTGCGGCATTGTATTCGTTACGCCCTGTTTTGATAATGTTGTTTTTCTCGTCTTTCATTTCCACTTCTACCAATCGGTTGTTTTGGTTGAATTTACTGGTTAGTATAATTCGTTTTTTACCTTGTTGTATTTCTTCAATTTCAATTCGGTTGCCCATAGGGTCCTTGTCGGTGCGCTTGCAATCCTGTATAAAGTTTTTTGCTAAAGAGGCTACAGGACCAGGAGAGGTGCAACCAAATTCCTGCTCAGAAACGGATTTGCCTTTGCCATTGTACTTCTCAATGCGTTTAAGTTCTTCCTGTGATGATTCATGGTAGGTATAAATCCAGAATGCTGTAAGTTGCCCTTTCTTATTGTAGGATAATTGTTTGGAAAGCCGTTTAAATGGGGTGTATTCCGTTTCATTACTTAATAAGAACGGTCCGTTTTCTTGGTACTGATAACTGTAGGAGCTTTTACGGGCCACGCTGTCCCATGTTACCAAAGCAGCTCGCATAAACTTATTGTTATTACCTCTCCATTCAGAGATGGACATTACCCCATGACCAGTAGTGCTTGTTTGCGTGCGGTGTGTTCTGGATGGTTTTCCCTTGTACCATATTTGACGCATAATTTCATTCCCTGTGGAGTCATATTCCGTTACTACTTTAGATTGTGGCTCGCTTCTTTTCTTTTGTCCGCTGGTATTACGAATTACAGTAACCTGCCTTATTTTACTGTTGCTTAGGTATGATGGAGGCCAGTTATTGTACTCATACGAACTGAAGTAGATACTAATCAGGTCGCTGTTGCCGGGGGATTTCATCACCGTTACACCATGTTGGGCAAGCGAGGGCGTTTGCGTTAAAATGCAAACGAATAACAGAAGGGAAATTTGTCTCATAAAGTTTATTTTCAATGTGAACGTGAAATTAACAGAATTATTTCACTATGCCAATCAGCAGGGTTACTTTTGTGGCGTGAATAAAGTTAGGTTTGTTGACCTCGGTCGCGTGGATTACAAAGAAGCCTGGGATATACAGGAAAAGTTGCTGGCTGAAAAAGTAGGCATTAAAACAGCTAACAGAGACTTGCCTGCTGAGGAGCAAAAATTGCCTGAACACCACCTGTTGTTTTGTGAGCATCCGCATGTGTATACCTTAGGTAAAAGTGGCTCGGAAAATAATCTGTTGGTAAACGATGCTTTTCTTAAACAAATAGGAGCCACGTATTATAAAATTAACAGAGGCGGAGATATTACCTACCATGGCCCGGGGCAATTGGTGGCTTACCCCATATTTGACCTCGATCAGTTTTTTACAGATATACACCTTTATCTGCGAAAATTAGAAGAAGCGGTTATCAAAACCATAGGGGAGTTTGGTATTAAGGGAGGTAGAGTGCAGGGGCTCACCGGAGTTTGGATTGATGCAGAAGATGAGAAAAAGGCACGTAAAATTTGTGCTATGGGAGTACGTTGCAGCCGCTGGGTTACCATGCACGGCTTAGCGTTGAATGTAAATGCTCATCTGGATTATTTTAAGCACATTGTTCCATGTGGAATTACAGATAAGCCTGTCACCAGCATGGAGAAAGAGTTGGGTCACCCTGTTGATTTTGTGCAGGTACAACAGTTGCTAAAACAGAAAATTGCTGAAGAATTTAACGTGGAAATAGTAGCTTAATTCAATTGCAGAGTTAGTTAGTCCATACTTTTTTACCACTCACCGATTATTTTGTTTTGGATAGTGAAAATACCCCCTGTTATGCAGACCTTTGCACTTCAATTAATAAGATAAATGAAAAACATTACACTTTGGATTGTTTTAGGTCTGGTAGCCCTGTTGGGTATCGGAGGTTGCAACACTTACAACGGATTGGTTAGTAAGGAAGAGGCAGTAAAAAAATCATGGGGTCAGGTGGAGAACGTTTACCAACGCAGAATGGATCTCATCCCGAACTTGGTGAATACTGTGAAAGGTGCGGCCAATTTTGAGCAGGGCACTTTGGAAAAAGTAATACAAGCGCGGGCAAATGCTACCAGCATGAAAATAGATCCTTCGAATTTGTCTCCTGAACAGATACAAAAATTTCAAGCTGCCCAGGGAGAATTAAGCACAGCCTTAGGTCGTTTAATGGCCATTAGCGAAGCCTATCCTGAATTAAAAGCAACACAGAATTTTTCAGAGCTGCAGGCTCAATTGGAAGGTACAGAAAACAGAATAGCTGTTGAGCGAAACAGATTCAATGAAATAGTAGGAGACTACAATACTAGTGTAAGAAGATTCCCGGCTAATATTTTCGCAGGGATATTCGGCTTTACACAAAAAGGATATTTTGAAGCTGATAAAGGAGCTGAAAAAGCCCCTGAAGTAAAGTTCTAAATGCCACAAAACTTTTTATCGGAAGCGCAACAGCAACAAATTATTGCTGCTATTCAACAGGCGGAGAAAAACACTTCAGGTGAAATACGTGTGCACATGGAACCCCATTGTAAAAAGGATTCCTATGAAAGGGCACTGGAAATATTTGTGCAGTTGAAAATGCACGAAACAGCACTCAAAAATGGGGTACTTTTTTATGTAGCTTATGAAGACCATAAGATTGCTGTAATAGGTGATAAAGGTATTCATGATAAAGTGCATGATAATTTTTGGGCAGCAGAATTAACATTGCTCACGGAGCACTTTAAACAAGGTGCTTACGCTGATGGGTTGAGTAAAGCCATTGCTGCGGCAGGTGAAAAACTAAGAGAATATTTTCCTTATACCGATAGTGATAATGACGAGCTGAGCAACGATATATCTTTCGGAGGTACGCATGAATAAATTTTTTGCGTTACTGTTCGCCTGTGTGTTTGTAGTTTCAGGTGTTTCAGCAAAAGAAATTCCCGCTAAACCTAACCCGCAAAGATTAGTCAATGACTACCACGGGCTGTTAAACGCATCAGAAAAAGCGATGCTGGAGCAAAAGCTGGTGGCTTATTTTGATTCTACTTCCACTCAGATAGCTGTAGTTATTGAAACATCATTGGAAGACGATGATTTGTTTGATTACTGCCAGCGTTTGGCGACCTCATGGGGTATAGGTGAGCAGGGAAAAAGCAACGGAGTACTGTTGTATATTGCCATTGAAGACAAGAAGGTACGCATCCACACCGGCTATGGCATGGAGGGTGCGTTGCCCGATGCCATTTGTAAGCGAATCATCAGCTCCCGCATTTCACCCAATTTTAAAGCAAAGCAGTTTTATACGGGTATAGATGAGGCCACGTCAGACATGATACTGGCGGCTCAGGGAGAATACCACTACGACCGTAAGAAAAAGGAAGGTGGCAAAGGCACTTTGCTGGTGGTACTGTTTATACTCATTATTCTTGTGTTTGTTTTTCGCAACAAGGGCGGTGGTGGTGGTTCCCGAGGATTTGCCGGCCCCATGTTCTGGGGTACATTCGGCAGCGGGGGCTTCTCATCAGGTAGTGGCGGAGGATTCGGTGGCAGCGGAGGTTTTGGCGGCTTTGGTGGGGGTAGTTTTGGTGGTGGCGGTGCCAGCGGAAGCTGGTAGCAGAATTCTTTTTCTTTAAGTGCTTGTGTAGCCTCTATTTTAGCTATTTTTGCCCGTATCTATGCAACAGGTTACGCTTCAGGGCAAAACATTTGAATTATTCATATCACAAAATCAGATTCAGGAACGTATAGCGGAACTGGCAGCTCAGATTACGCGTGAATATGTTGGCAAAGACCCGCTGTTTTTGGGAGTGCTCAACGGTTCTTTTCTATTCGCAGCCGATTTGTTGAAAGAAGTACCCATTCCTTGTCAGATTAGTTTTATCAAACTTGCCTCTTACAGCGGAACACAAAGCACCGGAGAGGTGAATACGCTGTTGGGTTTATCGGAGTCCATGCAGGGCCGGCACATTATTGTACTTGAAGATATTATTGACACCGGACTTACACTTCAAAAACTGCTGGCCGTGGTAGCTGAAAAAGAACCGGCCTCAGTAAAAGTTGCTGCCCTACTCAATAAACCTGAAGCGCGTAAAGTAGAAGTACCTGCGCATTACATCGGATTCAACACCCCCAACGAGTTTTTGTTGGGATATGGTTTGGATGTGGATGGTTACGGAAGAAATCTGAAACATATTTATAAATTACAAAATTAACATACCATGCTTAACATAGTATTATTTGGCCCTCCTGGTGCAGGCAAGGGCACACAATCAGAAAAACTCATTAAAAAGTACGGATTGGTTCACCTGTCTACAGGTGATATTTTCCGCGCCAACATTAAAGGCGACACAGAACTCGGAAAATCAGCCAAATCGTATATTGACGCAGGTCAGTTGGTGCCGGATGAAGTAACCATTGGTATGGTGAAAGCTGAAGCCGATAAACACAAGGCAGCGAAAGGATTTATTTTTGATGGTTTCCCCCGCAATTCAGCACAGGCTGTTGCGTTGGATGCTTTTCTGGCTTCTGCTAACTCTGCAGTAACCTTGATGCTGGCATTGGAAGTGGAAGAAGAAGAATTAAAAAACAGATTACTGCTCAGAGGTAAAGATTCTGGCAGAGCAGATGATCAGGACCCTGTTATCATTCAAAAACGTATTGATGTATACAATGCGGAGACTATTCCTGTAAAAGACCATTACAGTGCACAGGGAAAATATAAAGGCGTAAATGGCATAGGAAGTATTGAACATATTTTTGATGCACTTTGCAGCATTATTGACGCAAGTTCAGCTCCAGCAGTAAAAACATCTGCACCTGTAGCTAAAAAGCAACCGGCCAAAAAAGTGGTTGCGAAAAAAGCTCCTGCTAAAGTAGCTGCAAAAGAAGAAGTGGCCAAAGCAAAACCTGCGGTTAAAAAAGCATCAGCTAAAAAAACAGCTAAGAAAGTAACCGTAAAAGTGGCCCCTAAAAAGGCGGCAAAGAAGGTTGCACCCAAGAAAGCCGTGAAAAAGGCTGTTGCTAAAAAGCCTGTGAAGAAAGCAGCAGCGAAGAAAGTAGTGAAAAAATCAGTTGCTAAAAAAGTAGTAGCAAAAAAAGCAGTTAAAAAAACCGCACCTAAGAAAATTGTAAAGAAAGTAGTTGCCAAAAAAGTTGTTAAAAAAGCAGCGAAGAAAGTAGCCCCTAAGAAAGTGGTTAAAAAAGTAATAGCCAAAAAAGTTACTAAGAAGGTAGCCCCTAAAAAGGCGACTAAAAAAGTGGTAGCTAAAAAGGCAATAGCTAAAAAAGTTGCACCGAAGAAAGTGGCAAAAAAGGTAGTTGCTAAAAAACCGGTGAAGAAAGCAGCACTGAAAAAGATAGTGAAGAAAGCAGTAGCTAAAAAAGCGGTAAAAAAAGTAACGGCAAAAAAGGTAGTTGCGAAGAAAGTCGTAAAAAAATCTTCACCTAAAAAAGCAGCGAAGAAAGTAGCACCTAAAAAGAACCTCAAAAAGGGCAAGAGAAAATAACCTGTGGCAGATTCTAACTTTGTAGATTACGTAAAAATTTGTTGTCGCTCCGGTAAAGGTGGTGCAGGTGCCATGCACTTTCACCGAGATAAAAACACAGCTAAAGGTGGACCTGATGGTGGGGACGGTGGTCGTGGCGGACATATTATTCTACGTGGCAATAAACAATTGTGGACCTTGCTCCACCTTAAGTTTCGTAAACACGTGATTGCAGAGCCCGGTGCCAACGGAGAAGGGGGCTTACGCTCAGGTGCGGACGGACATGATGATATTCTGGATGTGCCTTTGGGTACCACTGCCAAAGATGCCGAAACAGGAGAATTTCTCTTTGAAATTACCGAAGACGGTCAGGAAATTATCTTACTGGCTGGCGGAAGAGGAGGATTAGGCAATCATCATTTTAAATCAGCATCCAACCAAAGTCCGAGGCATTCACAACCCGGTGAACCGGGAAAAGAAGAGTGGAAAATCCTTGAGTTAAAGGTATTGGCCGATGTGGGTTTGGTAGGCTTTCCCAACGCAGGTAAATCTACTTTGCTTTCGGTTGTTTCAGCCGCAAGACCCAAAATTGCCAATTATGCTTTCACTACACTGGTGCCCAATCTGGGTATTGTGGAGTACCGAGATTTTCGTTCATTCGTTATGGCCGATATTCCGGGTATTATTGAAGGAGCACATGAAGGCAAAGGCTTAGGCACACGTTTTCTTCGCCATATTGAACGTAACGCCATGTTATTGTTTATGATTCCAGCAGATAGTAAAAATATTCGGGAGGAGTACAAAGTATTGCTTACCGAGTTGGAATTGTACAACCCGGAGTTATTACACAAAAAACGAATGCTGGCCATTACTAAAAGTGATATGCTGGACGAAGAACTCATGAACGAATTACGTAAAGAATTGCCGGAAGAATTAGATACTATTTTTATATCATCAGTTACCGGTTACAACATTATGCAACTGAAAGATATGCTGTGGCAAAAAATTAACGGCTGATTTCAGCTTTGCGTTATAATAAATAAAGCCCGATCGGTTATCCGGTCGGGCTTTATTTATTATGGATAATGATTTACTTCGATACGCTCAAAGTTGATGTTTGCTGAATGCCGCTCTCATCTTTAATCACCACAATGTATAAGCCTGAACCAAGACGGCTGATATTGATGGTTTGTTCCTGAGCAGTAATCTGGTGGACACTCATGCGTTGACCTAGTACTGAATAAATTTCAAGTGTGAAAGAGCCTTCTTGTGTGCTTGCAATGGTTAATTCATTTCCACTAACCGGGTTAGGGTAAATGGTGAAACTATTCGTATTTAATTCATGAATACCCACAGGAGCAACTTTTACTTGCACGTTACTATTTCCTTTGCAATTTTTACTGTCAGTTCCGGTTACGGTATAGGTGGTAGTTGTGGCAGGATTAGCTGTTACCACAGCACCCGTAGTTGTACTTAAGCCTGTAGGAGGTGCCCACTGGTAAGTATCAGCTCCTGATGCAGTAAGTTGAATGGAACTGCCGGAAAGAATAAATGGTGTTGCCGGGGTTACAGATACAATTGGCAGTTGGTTTAGGTTAATGGTTTTACTTGCATTATTACTACAGCCGTTTGCGTCAGTTCCCGTTACATTATACGCTGTTGTAAATACAGGTTTGGCATAAGGGTTAGCAATGGATGTACTACTTAATGTTGAGGACGCTGACCATTGGAATGAACTTGCGCCCGAAGCATTCAGTTGAATACTGTCGCCTATACAAACGGTATCTTTAGCACTATTGATTACTACATTAGGAAGTGCACTTACGTTAATCAGGTTGTTGGCAGTTTGTGAATTGCTGCCAACTGAGTTGGTGGCCATCAGGGTGATGGTGTAGTTACCTGCTGCGGTAAAACGCAATTGCGGATTCTGTACACTGTCATTACTGCCGCTGATAAAGTTATAAGTGCCCGGGGTAATGGTCCATTTCCAGCTTTGCGGAATGTTGGTAGAGGCATCAGATAAAGTAATGATGTTGTTCACACATACACTGCTGTCGCTGGCACTGAAAACAATTTGCGGTGCGCTGGTTGGGTTGGTGTATAAATCACTTTCCCATAATCCGCGTCCGTATGTTGCTGCACGAATGCGGCTGTTAAGGTGATTGGAATTGTCGTACCAGATTTCCAGTTCAGTTACTTCAGCAGTTGCAGGTAGTCCTGTTCTGAATGCCGTCCAGTCACCCATAGACGAATCTCTGTAAAATACACCTAAATCAGAACCCACATACAGTGCATCTGCGTTTCCTTTTACATCAATCACCAAACAATTCATGGCCACATTAGGCAAAGTGCCGCTGATGTTGGTCCATGACTGTCCGAAGTTGGTAGAGCGGTATACTTTGTTGCTTAAAGTCATGTAAACAACACTGTCTTTGGTAGGGTGTGCTTCAATATCTGTAGCCGTGGCAGTAACAGGTAATGTTGTGCTCAGGTTAATCCAGGTTGGTGTGGCAGCCATACAACTGTCTGTTCTGAAAAGTTTACTGTCAGCTCTCACCATGTACAATATGTTGGTGTTTTTAGGAGATTGCTCCAGCACACTGATATTTTGCGAATTGCTTCCGGCCAAACCGGTAGATATTTTAGTGAATGTAGGAGTTGTGGCTTTTGCGTTAACAGTTCTCCATACATTTTTGTATCCGATAAACATGGTAGCATTTGAAGTGGCATGTTGAATATAAGGAGTTACCCAAGCGCCATCTTCATTAATGCCGTTTTTGCCGTTCGCTGCAAAGTCTCCGAAAGAAGTGCCTTTGTTACTTGAGCGTCTGATGTCTCCATAATACAAAGAACCCCAGATATAATTATCGTTGCTGTAATCTACAATACACTCCATACCGTCACCACCAATTTCGGTAGTCCAGTTGCCATTGTTGTATAAGGCGGTACCATTGTCCTGGTAGCCGTTTATTACTAAGTTTTTTGTTATTTTACTCTGGCCTATTTTATATACCTGACCAATGCCCAAGCCACTGCTTATGTCATTCCATGAACTTCCCCCATCTGCTGTGTAATAGATGCCTCCATCGTTTCCAACGTATAATCTGTTGTTGAGTTTTGATATAGTAAAGCAGTGGTTATCGGCATGCACATCCGGAGCATTGTTTCCAACCCAGTGAGCGTTAATGTCCCAGGTTTGTCCCCCATCAATTGACTTAAAAATGTTTACACCGCCTACATACATTACGTCTTCATCCGCAGTATCAACAGCCAAACAGAGATTGTACCAAGCTTGTCCTTTGGTGGTGTCGCTTCCGTCAGACTGATACCCCATAATATTAGGAGAGTTGGAGCGCAGTGAGAAATTCAATCCGTTGTCGGTTGACATGTAGCAGCCTTTAAATATGCGTTGTTCAGTAAGTATCAGGTATACTTTCGAGGGGTTAGCCGGAGTAACTCCTATCACCATTCTTACTGCTGAAGGTAAGCCGCTGGTAATTTGTGTCCAGGTTTCTCCGGCATTGGATGAGCGGTAAAATTTTCCGTCACCTGTGGCGTACACCACACTGGTATCTCCCGGCTTGTAATACATATCCTTTGCATTGAATGTAGCAGATTTTTTGGTCCAGTTACTTCCACCATTAATGGATTTGTAAACACCGGATGAGGTAGCTGCCAAAAGCACGCTGCCCGCTTTAGGATTTTGAAGCATAGCACCCACAGTAAGGTTACCCATACCGGTATTGGCAGTATTCCAGGTGCTTCCTCCGTCAGTTGTTTTCATAACACCCACCCCTTTGGAATCTCCGCCATCGCGGTCGCCTGTTCCTATCCACATGGTGTTGGGGTTGGTGTAATCAATTACTATGCTGGATACACCTAAAGTAGGCAAGTTATCAGTGTTGCTGGTCCAAGTTGCACCATGGTTGGTGGTTTTCCATAAACCACCTGCCGGAGCACCTACAAAAATAGTATTTGCGCTGGTAGGGTGAACGGCAATTGCATTTATGCGGCCTAGTCCGTTGGGCTGACCTGTTCCATTGGTAGGTAAAGGTCGGGGCCCCAGTTCAGTCCAGTTGCCTGTTAATGACATGGTAGAATATGGCAGTGGATTCCATGAACCAAAGTAGTTCAGGTACTCATTCATGTTATGACCTGCAGCCAGGCGCGTACCGTCAGGGTTTACACGACTCTGCATGTAATACTCCCAACGTTTGAATGGTTTGTAGCTGCCTGCTTTATTGTGGTCGCGGTTGGTCCAGTACTTTTCAAAAGCCCTTTGCACATCAAAAAAATTAATGTCGGGGTTTTGCATCATTTCGATGTAATAAGGCGTGTTGAACGTGTCGTCAACTACCGGATTGAAACTGTTGTTTTGTGCCAGCGCACCGGTAGTGGCGATGAATACCAGTGATAATGCTGTGCTGAGTTGGAGTAAAATCTTCTTCATCAATATTGTTGTATAATATTCAAATATAACCTAAAAATACAAATTTCCACTTCGAAAGCGAACGGGCGTTAGGGCGTAAACGTACGGATGACTATAGAAGATTCTTTACAGAGATTGAGTATGAATTCCGGA
>DATGWX010000484.1:0-2924 GCA_035299275.1 Bacteroidia bacterium | reverse complement strand
GCAGGCGAAGAATTTTATCGTACAAATCTCTGCGAATGTCGCGTATGGCCAGGGTACGCAACGGCACCATAAAATAGAGTGCCAGGTAACGGAACAGGTTTTTGAGCGACACCATAATCACAATCAACATGCACACAAATAGCAAAGCCTGTGAAGGTCCGTTTTCAATTACCATTTGGCTCAGGTAATACGAGAACTGATTTTTGAGGGAGCTGAAACTTAAATCATCAGCAGGGGGTGCGGTAACCAGTTGATCAGGTTTGAATATGAGTCCCAGAAAAGGGATAACCAGAGTGAACGAGAACAGGCCGGCTACAATAGACAACAGGTTAAAGAGCACATTAAAAAATGCCTTTGACTTGTAGGGCTTTACGTAGCGCAAAAGTTTGAAAAACTTATTCATTGCGGGCAAATATAGTAAATTAGCACGTGTGGCCTATGTGCGAGGCTGCGGTTTTGCTGCCAAAATCATTTCGTTTTCGGTAAGTACACGCTTTTTGCAGATATTTGCCCATTATGGCCAGTATACGTCAGGAAAAATATGCCAAAATCATTCAGAAGGAGTTGGCATCCATCTTTCAGGAAAAGAGTTCTTCTTTGTTTGAAGGAGCCTTCATTACCATCAGTCATGTAGAAGTATCGCCCGATTTGGGTTATGCCAAAATACTGCTGAGTTTTTTGAACGGCAAAAATCAGGAGACACTTTTTGGTTTAGTACAATTGCACAAAAAAACCATTCGCCATGAACTGGCCAGCCGTATGCGCAACCAGGCCCGTAAGGTGCCCGAGCTTAATTTCATACTGGACGATAGCCTCGATTATGTGCAGCACATGGAGGAGGTGTTTAAGCGTATCAACAAAAAGGATAATGAATAACATTTTGCAAAGGGCCGGCACCACTGCCAACCTTGGGCAAAAGTTTTCTCGGTTTTCAGTTACAGCATGAACCTTAGCCTGTACATAGCGAAGCGGTATTTTTTCACACGGAAAAAACGGAATGCGAGCAACATCATCACGTCTATTTCGGTAGCCGGGTTCACCATCGGATCCATGGCGCTCATTATAGTCCTTTCAGCCTTCAACGGTTTTGAGGTGCTGGTAGATTCCCTGTACCATTCGTTTTACCCCGACCTGCGCATTACCGCTAAAAAAGGAAAAGTGTTTGAAGCCGGTGCGGCTGAACTGAAAAAATTGCGCGGCATGGAGAACGTTATTTTCACCGGAGAAGTGCTGGAAGAAAATGTGCTGCTTAAATACGAGAGCAAACAAAGCATTGCCACATTAAAAGGGGTGGATGAAAAATACCTGGAAGTATCGGGCATGGATAGTTTGGTGGTGCAGGGTTCTCCGTTTCTGGAGATAGGGGAAATTGATTATGCCATTGCCGGTGGAGGAGTGGCGTACAAACTTTCACTCAATCCGCACAGTGAGTTTGAGCACCTGCAGGTGTATGTGCCCAAGCGCGGAGCCAACCCGCAGTTGCAACCCGATAAAGCCTTTAACCGAAGCAACATTCAACCGGGAGGTATTTTCGCAGTGGAAGAAAGCATTGATGATAAATATGTTTTTGTGCCCTTGCGCTTTGCACGTGAGGTGCTTGATTATCCTACACAGGCCAGCGCCATAGAGATGAGTCTGCACCCCGAAGCAGATTTGAATAAAGTGCAGCAACAGGTAAAAGAGTTGATGGGCGAAAACTACTATGTAAAAAACCGCTACGAGCAGAATGAAGTTTTGTACCGCATCATGAAATCAGAGAAGTTGGCCGTGTACCTCATTCTTACGTTTATTTTACTCATAGCAGCCTTTAACGTTACGGGTTCATTGTACATGCTGGTGATAGAAAAGAAAGCAGATATGGAGGTGTTGCGTTCGCTGGGTGCCGATGATCGGCTTATTCAACGCATATTTTTAAGTGAGGGGTTGCTAGTTACATTAACCGGTTCTGTTTTGGGCATTACCCTGGGTTTTGTTTTTTGCTGGTTGCAGCAAACTTATGGTTTCGTTACTATTGGCGGAAGTAACACGGCTGTTGTAAACGCCTATCCGGTTCAAATGAAACCGCTTGATTTTGTAGTGGTGTTACTGACCAGTGCCGTTATCGGGTTCATTACCTCGTATTACCCCGCGGCCAAAGCGACCAGGCTGTTGAAGTAATGATTAATTTTTAAACCACTCTTTCAGCTTTTGTCTGTTTTTAGGGTTGCCCAAAAGTAATCCGGCTGCAAAAGCCAGTAAAGCGGTAATAAGGTGCGAACGTTGAATACGCATAGATGGAATTTTATTCTTCAAAGATAAAAGGTAGATTTGAACTTTAGCAATTATGCAATTCAACGAAAGAGAAATTCTTAAACGAAACGGAGTATTACTGGCCATGTTGGTGGTGGGTGTGTTTATTATTTATGCGCTCCATCCGTTTATTCCCTCCTTTCTCGGAGCAATTATGTTTTATGTATTGTTTAAGCCCTTTCATGAGAAGCTTACGATAAAGTACAGGTGGAACAAGCGGTTAAGTGTGTTGCTTATTCTGCTGCTCTCGTTTTTGGTTTTTTTGCTGCCTATGGGTTCCGTGAGTTACCTGCTTTTTCATGAGGCGCAGATTTTTGTTTCCGACCCTACATCACTTATTGATTACATGCACCAGGTAGAGGCATTCAGCAAGGAGAAAATCGGAATAGAATTATTTTCAGAGAAAAATATTGAACAGGTAAAAACCACTGTGCTGGACTGGACCAGTACTGCAGTAAATCAAACGCTCAATATTGTTGGTTTGCTGGGCATCATGTACTTTATACTCTACTACATGCTTTTACACTCAGCTTCACTGGTGGCAGCAGTAAGAATGTACAGCCCGTTTGATCAACGAAAAGATACCTCGTTGTTTATTGAAGAACTTAAATCGCAAACGTATTCCAATGCCATTA
>DATGWX010000483.1:0-9901 GCA_035299275.1 Bacteroidia bacterium | reverse complement strand
TTCCCCGTCAATGCGCACTTTGGCAAAACCTTGTTTGCGTAGCTGTTCAAACAATTCGCGGTAATGTCCTTTGCGGCCTTTAATAATGGGGGCCAGCACTATAATCTTTTTACTCAGGTACTGCTCAATGATGCGGTGAAGAATCTGGTCTTCATTCAAGCGCACCATTTTTTCGTTGGTTACATAAGAATAGGCATCGGCTGCACGGGCATAAAGTAAACGCAGAAAGTCATATATTTCCGTAATGGTACCTACCGTTGAGCGTGGGTTTTTGTTGACTGTTTTTTGCTCAATGGAAATAACCGGACTCAGACCATCAATCTTATCTACATCAGGCCGCTCCATGTTTCCTATAAACTGACGTGCATAGGCTGAGAAACTTTCCATATACCTGCGCTGTCCCTCTGCATAAATAG
The DNA here is from genome assembly GCA_035299275.1 of Bacteroidia bacterium. Classification (GTDB taxonomy): domain Bacteria; phylum Bacteroidota; class Bacteroidia; order UKL13-3; family UKL13-3; genus JAGPCK01. Next base: position 9,485 of record DATGWX010000483.1, on the reverse strand, counting down.
TATCAAAAGCCAGCGATGATTTTCCGCTGCCGCTCAGGCCGGTAATAACTACCAATTTGTTACGGGGAATGGTTACATCAATGTTTTTAAGGTTGTGCTCACGCGCACCCAGAACTTCAATCAACTCATCCTCAATTACTACAGGGTTTTCTATGCTATTATTCTTCTTTTTTGCCATATATTTCAGAAGCAAAATACGTGTAATTGAATTTAAAACGCATGCCTCTTTTACCAACGAAATTACGCCTATACTGTTTTGCATGGACAATTATTTTCCCTTACCTGCTGAAAGCACAGGAAGCACAAGAGCGTTTTCAGCGCTACAACGTCAATGAGGGCTTATCACAGAGCTCAGTATACTGTATCTTTCAAGACTCCAGGGGCTTTATGTGGTTTGGCACCGGTGATGGATTAAACAGCTTTGACGGGTACCAGTTTGAGGTGTATAAAACCCGCAAAAAAGGTCAGGATGGACTAAGTAACAGCTTTATTACCGGAAAAGCTCTTGAGGATAAAAAAGGTAACCTCTGGTTTGGCACACGCATGGGTGGATTTAGCAAATACCTGATTAAAGAACATCGTTTTGAGTCGGTAAAAAATCTTGAACACAAAGATTCCACTCACTTTGACTGTGAACTCATTGATTTTGACAGCAAGGGAAACTTATGGTTCATTAAAGGAAGTAACACCTTGGGATGCTTTAACGACAGCTCTAAATTATTTCATTACGTAGAAATGCCCGATGGCATACGATATGGCGGCAAAGGAGGCCCCAACCGTATGGGCATAATAAAAAACGACACTATTTACTTTATAGGTAACTTAAAACTTGTTGCATTTGTACCGAATCAAAACAAGTTTATTTCTTTACTGGAAAAGGAGCTGAAACAAACAAGGTCAGAATTGACCGTATCCGTGCACCATCACGTAAAAAGTAACTGTATATGGCTGGGCACTGATAAAGGCATAATGAAGTACAACCTGAGTACGGGCGAGTACAAATGGATTGACTTAACCTTGAAACACCCTACACCCGTTGCCTTTTCTATTGTCATGGATGATTACAACAGACTTTGGATAGGAACAGGGGTATCGGGGTTATTGTGTTATGACTTGAACACAGGTAAATTGAAGTCTTTTGTGAATAATCCTAACAACCCGCAAAGTTTATCGTTCGATATTGTACGCACGTTATTCATTGACCGCTCCAAAAATCTTTGGATAGGAACAGATGGTGGCGGGCTGAACAAACTTGACCTAAAACCACAAAAGTTTAACCTGTATGCTGAAAATATATTTATCAAATGTTTTTACGAAGATGAGAATAAGTTACTGTGGTACGGCACACATGAAAACGGCTTCTGTCAACTAAACAGAAAAACCGGGGAAATAAAAAAAATAAAGCGAAAAGGTACATTCGGTAATGTTGTATCTGTTATTACAAAAGACGTTTACGGACAAATGATCATTGGCTCTAACAACGGTGTCGATTATTATAAAAACGGCCAATATATTGCTGTGCCCGCCTCACCTGTTATGGAGAAAATGAATAGCAATAGTCTGGTATATAGCCTGCTCAACACGCGCGAAAAAACGACTCTGGCCACCACTCGTACCGGCTTGTATGAAGCACGTTACCGTAACGGACAACTGGATACCCTGCGCTTGCATCCCAATATCAGAACACTTGCCCTAAGCAGTTGCCAAACAGATGACGGCCGGATATGGATAGGTACAGAAGGAAACTCCTACCTGTTTATACTGAAATACGAAAAGAATGTACTTCGTCTGCAAAAAAACATTCTCTTGGAGAGTAACGTTCGCTCATTTTATGAGGATAAAAAAAATAAAATCCTATGGATGGCATCCGGAATGGGACTTATCAAATATGATTTGACTAATGACACGCACACTATTATATCTTCAGAAAACGGTCTGGCTGATAATTATCTCTATGGGGTGCTCAGCGATGAGCGGGGGAAACTATGGATGAGTTCGAACAAAGGATTAAGCTGGTACAACCCGGTAGATAAAGTATGTAGAAACTACTCTGTAATAGACGGGTTGCAATCCAATGAGTTCAATACAGGAGCGTACTACAAAAGTTCAACCGGTGAAATGTTCTTCGGAGGCATAAACGGATTTAATTCTTTTTATCCGGATCGAATAAAAGATAATCCTTTTTTACCACGGGTTAGTTTAACCTCTTTAAAGGTAAATGACGGAAACATTTCATTTGACCACACTTTGCGTAGTGTACTTCGCATGCCTTATGACAGTAGTACCATTTCTTTTGAATTTACTGCGCTGGAGTACACCATACCCACTAAAAACAACTACCGTTACCGATTGGAGGGCTGGGACAATGAATGGGTAGAAAGCGGAAGTAAACGATTTGCCCGTTACAGCAATCTCCCACCCGGACAATACACCTTTTTAGTACAGGCGTGTAATAATGACAAGATATGGGGCAACAAGGAAGTGTTGATGAGTATTATTATTACCCCGCCTTATTGGAAAACATGGTGGTTCATTACAATACTTGTATTGGGTCTGTCCTTCTTTTTATTTTATACCATAAGAATCATCTCGACCAGAAAATTAAAAGAGCAGCTTCGCGAATTGGAAAAACAACAAGCCGTACAAAAAGAACGTGAACGCATATCAAAAGACATGCACGATGATTTAGGCTCTGGCTTGTCAAAAATTGCCATACAGAGTGAGCTACTCAAGTACAAACTCAAGCAAAACGAAAACCCGGAACTGCATGCTGAACGTATTGTGAAAACATCAAGGGAACTGGTAGACAACCTGAGTGAGATAGTGTGGGCACTCAACCCCAGACATGATAACCCGGAAAGTTTGCTCGCTTATATCAGAGAATTTACCACCGATCTTTTCGAAGACCAAAATGTAAAATGCATCTTTAATTTTCCTGAGCAAACAGAACTCCCCTGTTTCCCGTCTGAAATCAGGAGAAATATTTTCCTTATTCTGAAAGAAGCACTCAACAACACATTTAAATATGCCGAAGCAACTGAAGTTGTTATAAGCGTAAAACGACAGAATAAAACAATTAATTTTGAGGTAGCAGATAATGGTAAAGGTTTCAATCTGGTTGAATCTTCTGTTTTGGGAAATGGCATGATCAATATGGAAAAAAGAGCTAAAAGTATAGCCGCAATGCTGGAGGTTATTACCTCGCCTAAGCAAGGAACTACTATACGCCTGACATTCTTCGAACAGTAAATCACATGAAATACGTATTGTATTCTGCCCCGGCTATAAAGACCTTTGATATATGATTCGTGTAGCAATAGTTGAAGATATTAAAGACATTCGTGAAGGAATTGCAAGTATTCTGGATATAAGCGAAGGATTCAGCTGTGTACACAAATTTCAATCAGGTGAAACAGCCGTTGAAACACTCAAAAAAGACCCCGTTGATGTAGTGCTTATGGATATAAACCTGCCCGGCATCAGTGGTATTGAGTGCATCAAACAGTTAAAACCCATCAGCTCTACCATGCAGTTTATGATGTGTACGGTATACGAAGACGATGAGCATATTTTTAATGCACTGAAAGCAGGTGCCACGGGATACATTCTGAAAAAAACCGAGCCAGGCAAACTGCTGGATGCAATTAAAGACCTGTATGAAGGCGGATCACCAATGAATGCACAAATTGCCCGTAAGGTAATAGGTTCTTTTCAGCATATTAACCCAACTACAAGTGTTGCATTAGAAATGCTCACATCACGGGAAAAGGAATTACTTCAGTTACTTGCCAAAGGACTACGTTACAAAGAGATTGCTGATCAGCTTTTCTTAAGTACAGATACTGTTCGCACACACATCCGAAACATCTACCGCAAGTTAGAGGTACAATCACGCATGGAAGCTATAAATAAGGTCTTCCACTAATCCCCCTCCACCACAAAAAGGAGTTCGTTATCTTACAATAGTAATTGTTCCCTTGCGGTAAAGTTTGGTTCCGTGAAACCCTCGGGCAATAATCACAAACGGATACACATCCTGTTGCAAAGGCTTACCTTTATAGGTACCATCCCACACCACCACAGGGTTATTAGTCTCGTATACAATCTCACCCCACCTGCTCCAGATGGTCATGCGAAACTCTGTGACATTCTCAAACGTAAGTGTAAACACATCATTTACCCCATCGTCATTCGGGCTGAAGCCTGTAGGCACAAACAGGTTCTCATGAACCCTCACACTCACAAGTCGCGTAATTGAATCGCGACAACCTGTAGCTGTATCGAACGCAATGAGTTTTACAGGATATACTCCCGGATATTCATACAGGTATTTTTTGGGTTCAAACGCAGAGGTATCATGCTTATTTGGAAACATTTCAACATACCAATAGAAAGAGTCTGCACCTATACTGGTATTAAAGAACTGCAAAGTATCCTCATTGGCATATATAGAATCCATTTCCATATCATGGGTGAAACCCGGGTCTGGCGTGTCATAAATAGTGAGCGTGTCTATAGTGGTATCCCTACAGCCTGTTGCAATATTTTGTGCTATAACACGAACATTAAACACACCAGCCCTAGTATAGATATGAGTCGGGTTAGGTTCCTCAGCAGAACGACCGTCACCAAAAGACCAACGGTAAAGATGAGATGCATCTGTTCTGTTTCCTGTAAACTCCGCTTTAAACGGTTTACAACCTTTTAAATCAGGAATACTGATTTGTGCTCTCTCTACACTATCGATTACCAACTGCATGGTAACAGAACTGTCACAACCGGTTAAATTATCAATTTCAGTTACAGTAATTGAATCGGGCCCCGGATCAGTAAATTCAATTTTTATTTCGTGTGTATTAGCAGATGAAGTGATGATACCTCTACCCGTTTTCCAAACATAGCTGTAGTTCGGGTTGGGATTCACACTTACGTAGTACACGTTACCTGTCGAATACGCACAACTCCTTTTATTTCCTGTAATTTTAGGACGGGGTTTTGCCCTTTTAGCCACTACAATAGAAACGGTTGAGTCACACCCCAGCGAGTTGGTTTGTTTAATGGTTACTTTACCTGCACCCTGCACCCCCCAACTTACCTGAATACTATTGGCATTAGAGGCACCAACAATATTACCCCCGGTTACTGTCCAAAGGTAGCTATAGCCCGCCCCTGCAGCTACTGAGTAGGATGATGATGTGTATTCACAAACTGTTGTTGCTCCTGAAATAACCGGCAAAGGTGTAGGTTGAATATTTACCGTCATTTCAGCAATGGAATCACAACCTGATAAGTTGGTTTGTTTTACCCTAACCTTACCTGTACCTGTAGCTCCCCACAAAATAGTAACAGTTGAACCTGTTCTTATACCCTGAATAATCCCACCCACCGGATCCATCCAGTAGTAGGATGTGCCTGGCGCCAGATTTACAGAATACCCCTCTTTTTTATTTTCGCAAACAACAGATTTACCGCTTACAAAAGGAACGGGTGTTGGGGTAATTTGTATGTTAACAGATACAAATGAATCACATCCGGAGGAATTGGTCTCCGTCATTTTTAGTACACCTGTTCCAGTAGCCCCCCACTTAACTGCAATGACTGTTTGCAAACTTGAATCTACAATTGTACCGCCAGTAACTTGCCAACTATAAGTTGAGCCTGTTACCGGAGATGTAACCCTGTAGTTTTTGAAATAGTTCTCACAAACAATCACGTCTCCTGTAATCAGCGGTGTAGGAGTTGAGCGTATACTGATTGTTTTTTTCACCGTTGAGTCGCATCCAAAATTATTGGTTTCCTTTACCTGAACAAAACCGTTACCTAGAGTAAGCCATTCAACATTAACAGATGAAGAAGAGCTACTACCCGAAATAACACCCCCGCTTACCGTCCATGCATATGTACTACCGGCAGAAGGAGGTATAGAATAAGTAGAGAATTTATTTGCGCATACCACTGTATCACCTGTTATAACCGGTGCAGGTGTCTTGCGAATAGTAACTGCCCTTTGAATGGATGAATCACATCCAAAGGCATTAACCTGATTCAAAACAATACTGCCTGTTCCCTGCGGCCCCCATAATACAGAAATACTCGTTGCAGTGTCTGAAGACTCTAATGTACCTCCTGTTACCAGCCATTGGTAACTAGTACCTATTTGTGCATTCACAGAAAAAGAAGTGCGCCTGAATTCGCATACAGTAAATTGTCCGTTGATAGCAGGGACAGGTGTAGGATGAACCTGAACAAATTGAGTAATGCTGGTGTCGCAACCAAAGCTATTGGTTTCTTTAACCCCGATTGCACCTGTACCTGCAGTAGTCCAAAGTACATTCACCGTAACAGAAGAATCAGATCCTTCAATATTTCCGCCTGTAATATTCCATTTATATACACTTCCGGTGTGAGCTGTTGCAGCATACGAGTATCTTTTACGCTCACAAACAGAATCAAGCCCGTTGATCTCCGGTATGGTATAGGGATTTATAACAATGGTTCTGCTCACTGTCGAATCACACCCAAAGTTGTTGGTCCGTTTCACAGTAATCGTACCGCTGGAAACTGTATCCCACTTGACCTGTACAACTGAATCAAGTACTGAATTTAAAATTGTTCCGCCAGCGATTGACCACTGGTAGGAGTTTCCGGTGGCACTGTTAACCGAGTAATTATAAATTTTAAAAGCACATACCGTACCGGGGCCTGTAATAACTGGTACTGGCGTTGGCCGTATGGTGATGGTTCTACTTACAGTTGAATCACAGCCTGAACTGTTTGTTCTCTTTACGGTGAGCGTGCCGGTACCTGCACTGGTCCATCTTACCGCAACACCGGTATCTGTAGCTGAACCTTGAATTGTTCCGCCTGTAACGGTCCACAAATAAGTATTCCCCGCAGCATTAGTAACAGAGTATAGGGAAACTTTCCTTTCACAACCTTCATTGGAGCCAGATATTACCGGCACCGGTGTAGGATTCTTGGTTATTGTAAATGTTCGTGTTGAATCACAACCGGTGAGTGTATTTAGTAGCGTTATTTTTAGTGAACCTGTTCCTGTAGTGCCCCATAAAACATTCAACACAGTATCGGTAGCTGAGCCTTGAATTGTTCCCCCTGTTACTTGCCATTGGTAAGAAACATCAGCAACCGGAGTTATTCTGTAACCCACAATTTTTCTTTCACAAACAGTAAGCGGACCTGATACAGCAGGTATTGGTGTTGGCTCAATCACTATTGTTTTAGTAATGGAAGTATCGCACCCACTGGAATTAACTACAGTAAGAAACACAATACCTGAACCCGGCTGATCCCATAAAATACGTACGGTAGTATCTGAATTAGAGCCCTCAATTGTTCCTCCAACTGCAGTCCAGTTATAGGTACCTCCCGTTATACTTGCGGTAGTATAAGTGTAACGTTTATTATGGCAAACCGTACCGGGGCCTGAGAGCACTGGTGAGGGATTAGCCAATACGTGTACATTCATAGATACTATAGAGTCACACCCGTTAATATTTGTCTCCTGTACAGCAATTGTGCCTGTACCTGTGGATGTCCATACTACATTAACGACTGTATCAGTAAGTGAACCGGTAACATAACCCCCATTCACCAACCAAAAATATGAACTACCTGCATTGCTGCTAATTTGATAGGTTCTATTGGCCCACACACACACGGTATCATTACCCTGTATTGAGGGGGCTAAAGCAGCCGGGTATACTTTAATGGGAAAATAAACAGTCGAGTCACAGCCTGTTGCTTTATTAATCCTTCTTATTCCTAGCCTTGCATTGCCGTATACCGTATCATACCAGATAATACCAACAGCTCCTGTGGTAATTTGTATCTGGTTATCGTGATTATAAAACGGAGCATTTACGATATAACCACCTTGCACGCCCACAAATATGGTAGAATCTGTAACGTCAGAAACAAAAGTATAGGAGTGTATTTTAGATTGACATACGGTATCCTGTCCGGTAAAACTTGGGTAAGGTGAAGGTCTTATGCTAACTACCACATTATCTGTATCGGCAGGGCATGAGCCGTTTCCGGTAGTGATAAGCTTGAGCGTTACTGATCCTGCTGAAGTTTCAGCTGCTGTAGGATAATATACTGTATTAAGTAATGAATCATCGGGCACGAATGTCCCGTTCCCGCCAATCCACCTGCCCCCCGATGCTGCCTGAACAGTCCCGTGTAAATAGACATAATTTCTGCGGGTACAAATGGTAGTATCCGGCCCTGCATTCGCATCAATTGAAGATGAAAAAGCAGTTACTACAATGGTATCTCTCGCTACAGAACAATTTGCAGAATCTGTCATGGATACAATATAAGTACCCACACCCACAGACCTTACCCTGTTAGTATCTCCATTGTTCCACGTATACCGATACGGAGGAAAACCACCTGATGGGTTAGCGCTAATGGTAGTGTTGCTTCCACCAAAACAAACGGTAGCGGGTTTCGGACTTATGCTTACTGAAGTATTTGTTACAAACCTCATGGTAACCGTGTCGGCAAAAGTGGCAGCCCCACATGCACCTAATACGGCTCCGAATACCCGGTATTGAATTGTGTCGGGGTAAGTTCCTGATGGTACTACATTAACTGTATCACAACCTGTGGGACAACTTAGAAATGAATTAAATGTTGCACTGGCCGGAACTGAACTCCATACAATAGTTCCCTCATCAAGTCCTTTAGCAATCAATTGACCGGTGCAAGCTTGAGTTACTAGCAACCTACCATTTAAATCGGCTTTGGGGATGGAACGAATGCGATATACGTTTATGTTGTTTCCTGGTTTACAAAACGTTATCCTATGCGGACCCGGACCCGTCAGGCAGGCAGGAACTCCAACCTGGTAAGATGTGCCGCAGGCAATTTGATAGAATAATGCACCACCGGGTAATGCACCAGAGATTAAATCAATTTGAATACCGTTTGCCTGAGCATTAAGTGTTACATTAAACTCAACACATTTATCTGCTCCCGCTGCTGCGCAACAAAGCCCATCTCTTTGAGTAGGCGGGCTTATCCAAACACTATCGGGATTTGAGGATAAATTAACATTGTAAGACGGGGTTGATATATCACATGGCTGTGCGAGGCCAAGAAATGAAACCAAGGAGAACGCCAGTACAGTAATGCTGTGTAGTATACTTTTCTTCAAATACGTAAGATTTAAACCCTGAAATGAAAGGGCTAAGATAGCCCCATTAAATAAAAAAACAAAGTATCAGACAAGGGCATTATTCAAAAACTTAATGAGGGGATGCATATGTTTGAAGTAATGTAAAATGTTTTTATCCAAATCAGGTTTTCGAAAATCGCTGTCATTGAGTTTTTTAACCATCAAAAAGCTCTTATGTTTCAGATATTCACAGGCTTCATTATCTGAAGTATAACCTTTAGGAGGACGAGACAATTTCTCCCCTTCCAATCTACCAAAAGCACCCTTAAAAGCACTGGAAGTG
>DATGWX010000482.1:0-4401 GCA_035299275.1 Bacteroidia bacterium | reverse complement strand
AACCGCCTGGTTTAAACTTTGAAACAACTCAAAACATACTTACAGTACTTCATTATCGCAGCCATTGGTGCTTACTTTTTGTACTTTGTATTTAAAGGTACCAATTGGAATGAGATGGCCGACAAATTTGCCCGCACCAATTATTACTGGATAGCATTGGGTATGGCTGTGGCCATGTTCAGCCACTTTATACGTGGTGCCCGTGCCATAATGTTTTATGAAGCACTGGGATACAAAGTGCCTTTGAAAAACAGTGTACTGGCAGTGTTGGTTGGTTACATGATGAACTACATCATTCCACGTGGGGGTGAGGTGTCGCGCTGTGCGGCCTTGTACAAAACTGATAATTTACCTGTTGACAAATCACTGGGAACTGTGGTGGCTGAAAGAGCTTTTGACTTATTGATTCTACTGGTATTGCTGATTATTGTATTCTTTCTGCAGTTTGATATGCTCTCAACTTTTCTGTCGGAAAGGTTTGCCCCCAAAGGATCCGGCACATCTGAAAATAATTTTATTACTGTTAAAACTGTTTTATTATCTGCCATTGCGTTGGGCGGTATTTTATTCTTTGCCTTACGCAAACGGTTGATGCAGCTGGGCATTGTTAAAAAACTGATGCAAGTGATAAAAGGCTTTACTGAAGGATTGATGAGCGTAAAAAAGGTGAAACGTCCGGTTCTGTTTATTCTGCAATCCTTTGCCATTTGGGTGTGCTATGTACTGATGATGTACTTCTGCCTGTTTGCTATGGAAGCTACCGCGCACATTAATTTTATAGGTTGTTTAACCATTTTTGCCATTGGTACCATTGGCGTGGTGGTTCCTGCACCCGGAGCCGGAGCCGGTACTTACCACTTTGCTGTGATGCAATCCATGCTACTGTTCAATGTACCTGAGGCCGATGGAATAGCTTATGCTACCATTGTTCACGGAGCACAAATGATTTTATTGCTTGCTTTGGGAGCCGTTGCTTCTGTGATGGTTTTATTGCAACACAGAAAAAAATCAGCATAGATATGACCCATCAACAGGCTGCCGCAGAAAAAATTATTACCCCCGATAAACTCGCAGCACTGCTTGATAAATGGAGACATGCCAACCAAAAAATTGTTTTCACCAACGGCTGCTTTGATTTACTGCACCTTGGCCATATAGATTACCTTACCAAGGCTGCTGACTTAGGCGACCGCCTGTTTATAGGCGTAAACACCGATGCCAGTGTGAGTAAACTAAAAGGACCCAACCGACCCATTCAGGACCAAAACAGTCGGTTGCATTTGCTAGCTGCGTTGGAGTGTGTGAGTGCGGTAGTGCTGTTTGATGAACCTACCCCGTATGAACTCATCAAAACAGTTCAGCCCGATGTGTTGGTAAAAGGCAGCGATTACCAGCCTGAAAATATTGTGGGCTATGATGTAGTAATTGCAAAGGGCGGAAAAGTAACCACTATTGATTACCTGCCCGGTTATTCCACATCAGCCATTGAACAAAAAATTAAAAACAGTTAGCCGGAAACGGCCTCAACTATACGGAACCTTTACCTGTTTGCGATGTTTTAAGAAAGACGTAAATTCGCACCCTTTACTTAACAATACATATTGATATGAACATAGAACTAACCGAAGAACAATTAATGGTTCAACAAGCCGCCAGAGACTTTGCACAAACTGAGTTACTGCCGGGTGTGATTGAGCGCGATGAGGAGCAGATTTTCCCAATGGAACAAATTCGCAAACTGGGCGAAATGGGCTTTATGGGAATGATGGTTGATCCGAAGTATGGCGGTGCAGGCATGGACACGGTATCGTATGTATTGGTGATGGAAGAAATTTCAAAAGTGGATGCGTCCACTTCAGTAGTTATATCCGTTAACAACTCTTTAGTATGCTGGGGCCTGGAAACCTTTGCCAATGAAGAGCAAAAAATGAAATATTTAGTACCATTGGCTAGCGGAAAGGTTCACGGAGCATTTTTGCTTTCAGAGCCTGAAGCCGGTTCTGACGCTACCTCACAGCGCACCACTGCTGAAGATAAAGGTGATTACTACCTGCTTAACGGAACCAAAAACTGGATTACCTGCGGCAATACAGCCGATACGTATCTGGTAATTGCACAAACTCATCCCGATAAAAAACACAAGGGTATTAACGCCTTTATTGTAGAGAAAAACTGGCCCGGTATTACCGTAGGTAAAAAAGAACAAAAAATGGGTATTCGCGCCAGCGATACACACTCCATCATGTTTCAGGATGTGAAGGTGCCTAAAGAAAACCGCATTGGTGAAGACGGCTTCGGATTTACATTCGCCATGAAAACACTGGCAGGTGGCCGAATAGGTATTGCCTCTCAGGCTTTAGGTATAGCCAGCGGTGCTTATGAACTGGCTGTAAAATATTCCAAGGAGCGTAAAGCTTTTGGTACTGAAATCAAAAACCACCAGGCAATTCAATTTAAATTAGCTGATATGGCTACGGAGATTGAAGCGGCCCGTTTGTTGTGTTTGAAAGCTGCCTGGTTAAAAGATGAGCATAAAGAATATGCCTTAGCCAGTTCTATGGCTAAGTTGTTTGCTTCTACCACTGCCATGAACGTAACTACAGAAGCCGTGCAAGTTCACGGTGGTTACGGTTACGTTAAAGAATACCACGTAGAGCGTTTGATGCGTGATGCTAAAATCACCCAGATTTACGAGGGTACTTCTGAAGTACAAAAAATAGTTATCTCCCGCGAGATACTCCGGTAAGAATTAAGACATCCCCTAAAAAGGATTTGAACATTTGATTTGCACAAGAACCCCGCTTTTTGCGGGGTTTCTTGCTTTATGGCCACTTGCAAATTTTATGAGTACTTTGTAAAAGCATAATCTTAAATTTGCAGCCTTTCATGATTTTTTTTCGTACACTTATTTTCAGTATCGGGACCATATCTGCAATGTCTGTGTGGTGGTTGGTTAAAGAACCGGCTACCCACCTTGTTTCTCCCGTACAAAAAAGTGTAAAAACTGTTCCTGATTCTTTTCCTGTTCCCCGATTTGAGCACCAGTTGTTTTACATACAGCGCAGTGTAAATACCAATACCATCATGTACGAAGTAAACCTGCGGCCTGATGGAAAACCAAACCCTCAAATGCCGGTGAAAATATACTGGCAGTGTTATGCTGAGCAAAACCAGAAGGAAGACCTTACCATCATTCAGAAAAAGTATGCCTACGGTTTAAATGCTACGCTGGTTAATGCCGAAAAACAATCGTACCTGCTTACGTTTGTGAGTTACCGCAAAAAAAATCTTTACCTCATCCGTTCAGAACACGACCATAAATACCACGTATACACTTACATCAACGGGAGGTTAAGTCAGCTCGACCGGGTTTACGTGCACATTGTAGGGGGCTCTTTCTGGGTACCCAACATCGAATACCTCGACATCAGCGGGCACGACCTCACCGGCAAGCACAAAACCAGCGAACGGTTCATTCCATAAAAATTATAAGACTTATTTTCAGTACTTTAATGCTGTAATATGAAAATAAATTTTAGTTTATAATATAAACTACTTTACATTTGTATCGCAAATCAAATGTTTCAAATCCATGTCTAATAAACGTACAAAATTATTCGCACTAATGGTCACAACCGGGTTGTGGCTGGGTGCACAAGCGCAGGAACAACCCATCAATGGTGGAATGGAAAACTGGCTACAGAAAACTAGTAACGGCATCACCTTTCAGGAGCCGCAGGGTTGGTCCTCACTGAACATACTATCACTGGTCAGTTACCCGCAAACCACACTTAAAACAGGAGATGCTCACAGCGGCACATCAGCAGTATTGCTCGAAACCAAATCGGGTACCATGTCCAACACTCCCGGTTTATTGACCACCAACCTTATTCTGACTGAACAATGGGAACCAGTAATGGAGCGCAACCTTATCCCGTTCGCTTCGCGCCCGGTGTCGTTGAAATTTTTCTTCAAAGCCAACCCCATGGCCGGAGACACAAACGCCATGACTTTACTACTGACCAGATGGAACACTACAACTTTACAAAGAGATACTGTGGGCCATGCTAACTGGGTAAACTACCAAACCATCAGTCAATACGTGCAGGCAGAAGTAATTATTGACTACTACAGCAATTACACTCCTGATTCACTGGCTATATTGTTCTCTTCCAGTATAGACGGTTTTGACCCCGTAGTAGGAAGTAAACTATACCTGGACGACATCAGCTTCAGTTATCAGCACACCTCCGTAAAACAGATCAGCGCAGCACAATTAATAAAAATTTATCCCAATCCTGCCAAAGAGAGCTTTAACATTTATGCTGAAAAAAAGGTGGACATGATAGAGCTATACAACGTGAAGGCAGAGCTGGTAAAAAGCATCAACGCAGATGCAGC
>DATGWX010000481.1:0-2884 GCA_035299275.1 Bacteroidia bacterium | reverse complement strand
AGCATCTGCTTTAGTAATGCGACCACCTTTACCACTACCATTTACAGCAGCAGGATCAATGCCTTTTTCGGCTAATATTTTTCCTGCTGCGGGTGATGGTGTGCCGTTGGCGTATGTTTTTTCTTCTGTTTTAGCCGGAGTAGCTGAAGGAGTTTCAGCTTTGGGAGCCTCTGCTTTTTTCTCTTCTTTGGCCGGTGCACCTGCGGGGCGTGGGGCATCGGTATCAATGCTGCAGATTACTGCACCCACAGCAATGTTATCGCCTTCTTTACCGAGCGTTTTAAGCACTCCTGCTTTTTCTGCGTTCAGTTCAAAAGTAGCTTTATCTGATTCCAGTTCAGCCAGTACTTCATCCATTTCTACCCAGTCGCCATCTTTTTTGAGCCAGCGTGAAATGGTTACTTCACTTATAGATTCGCCAACGGTAGGTACTTTAATTTCTAAGGCCATGTGGTAATGTATTAAGGTTAAACAGCAAATGCTTTATCAATGATTTCAAGTTGTTCTTTTGTATGCACTTTGGCAAATCCGGTTGCCGGTGTGGCGCTTGATTTACGTGCAATCAGTTTCAGTTTAAAGTTGATGTCCCAACGCAATAAGAAGGTCCAGGCACCCATGTTTTTGGGTTCTTCCTGTACCCAGCAAAACTCTGCATCGGGGTACTTGTCATATATTTTCGACATGTGGTGGTTGGGGCAAGGATACAGTTGTTCCAAGCGTACAATGGCCACGTCTTTTCGTTGTTCCTTTTGCTGACGTTCGAGCAAATCGAAATAGATTTTTCCGCTGCAAAACAACACACGTTTTACTTTTTTGGTATCCACAAAATTATCGTCAATAATCTCTTGGAAACCGCCTTTGGTAAAGTCTTCCACAGGGCTCACGCATTGGGCATGACGCAGCAAACTTTTTGGTGTAAGCACAATCAACGGCACGCGGAAATCGCGGTGCATTTGTCTGCGCAGTGCATGGAAATAGTTAGCGGGCGTAGTAATGTTTACTACCTGCCAGTTCCAGTTGGCCGATAGTTGTAAGAAACGCTCAGGGCGGGCCGAAGAGTGCTCCGGACCTTGTCCCTCATGACCGTGTGGCAACAGCAACACCAGGCCGCTGTGGCGTTTCCACTTGGCTTCAGCACTGCTGATGTATTGGTCAATCACAATCTGGGCACCGTTGGCAAAATCACCGAATTGTGCTTCCCACAACGTGAGTGCATTGGGTGTGGCCCAGGAGTAACCAAATTCAAAACCCAGTACAGCATATTCGCTGAGCAAGGAGTTGTATATTTCGAAATCAGCTTTCTGGTGTTCGCCTAAATTTTGTAAGGCACAATATTCTTTTTCTGAATCTTCCTGTTTAATAATGGCATGGCGGTGGCTGAATGTACCGCGTTCACAATCCTGACCGCTCATACGAACAGCAAAGCCCTCACTCACCAACGAGGCATAAGCCATCAGTTCGCCCATGGCCCAGTCGTAGTTGTTGTCTTTTATCATCTTCCTGCGGTCGCCAAACATCTTTTCGATTTTGCCGAACGCTTTAAATCCTTCAGGAATGGTGGTGATTTTTTCAGCCAACTGCAAGAACAGTTTTTTATCTATGGCCGTAGCGGGTGAAGCGAGAAAATCTTTTTCTCCGGCTGTTCGGAAACCCTCCCAGGTGTCTTTAGTAGAGGTTTTATCCAAAGATGGTTCAGCCAGCTTAGCGGCCTCTAATTTTTCCTGCAACAACGCCTTGAATTCCTTTTCCATGTGACGGGCCAAATCAGCTTCTACGCTTCCGGCAGCCAACAATTTCTCTGCATAAATCTCGCGTGGATTTTTATGTGAGCCGATGGCTTTGTACAACATGGGTTGTGTGAAACGCGGCTCGTCACCTTCGTTGTGTCCGTATTTACGGTATCCCAGCAAATCAATGAACACATCGCTGTTAAATGTTTGGCGATATTCCATGGCCAACTGTACGGTATAAATTACCGCTTCTGCATCATCGGCATTTACGTGAAACACCGGACTGAGGGTGGTTTTGGCCACATCAGTACAATAGGTGGAAGTGCGGGCATCGGTATAGTTGGTAGTAAAACCAATTTGGTTGTTGGTGACAATGTGCATGCAGCCACCCACGTTGTAGGCTTTTAAACCGGCCATTTGCAGCACCTCGTACAGAATGCCTTGTCCGGCAATGGATGCATCACCGTGAATGAGTATAGGACAAATTTTATCAATGTTGCCTTTGTAGCGGTTTTTGAGTTTGGCTTTGGTCATTCCTTTCACTACAGGATTTACTGTTTCCAGGTGAGAAGGATTAGCGGCCAGACTCAAGTGTACGTTTTTGCCCGTGCGGGTAACCATTTCGCTGGAGAAGCCTAAGTGGTATTTTACATCACCTTCAAACAGACCGTCATCTTCGTAGGCTTTGCCTTCAAATTCTTTGAATATCTGTTCGTATGTTTTGTTGAGAATGTTGGCGAGCACATTTAAGCGGCCGCGGTGAGCCATGCCCATTACAAATTCTTCTACGCCTAAATCGGCACCGTATTGAATTACGGCATCAAGCGCAGGGATCAATGTTTCCAGACCTTCCAGTGAGAAACGCTTTTGACCTACGTATTTGGTGTGAATGAAATTTTCAAACACAGTGGCCTGATTTAACTTGGCTAAGGTGTGGCGTTTTTCGTCAATGCTGAGTTGCGGAGTGTTTTTACCGCCCTCCATTTTCTTTTGCAGCCACTCAATTTTTTTAGGCTCACGAATGTAAATGTACTCGGCACCAATGCTGTTGCAATACGTTTGCTCCAGGTGGGCAATAATGTCTTTGAGTTTTGCAGGACCGATACCAATTTCTACACCCGCATTGAAGGTTTTTTCCAGGTCGGTTTTTTCTA
>DATGWX010000480.1:0-4169 GCA_035299275.1 Bacteroidia bacterium | reverse complement strand
AACTTCTCCGGCTGTATAAGTTGGATAAAGTGTGAAGGGGTCTTTTAATACAGGCATGTTGTTGTCAAAACGCTCTACGCGCACACCTACGCGAATGTTGAGGTCACGGAAAATAAACTGGTCTTGTAACCATGCTGCCTGGTAAATAGGCATGTAAGCAGGGATAACACGCTCTCCGTTTAAGAAACGGTCATAGCTTGGTTTGCCTTTTACTTTATTGCCGTAAGGGTCATAACCAAAATAGTTCACATAGGAGTTACCGTTGTTCAATAACTCATCGGCACTAAACATGGTTAATTTAAAATCACTTGGTTTGTATGAGTTCACATCAATGAAACTTTGTTCGTTGATAGGGTTACCGTATACATCACGTTCACCACGAGCCATCAGCATAGCTCTGAAATTTTTATCAAAGTTTTTCTGGTCGGCAGCGTTGTTGGCACGATCGTAACGAACGGTATCCTGAAACACACCGTTTGCATCATAACTCAGGTATCCTCTGTAGTATCCGTTTTCGTCTGCCTGATTGGCCAAGCCTGACTCAAACTGGTTGTTCATTAACTGGCGGGCAAGTGACCAAAGGCCCGTGGCACCTAAGCCATAACCTCTGCGTACCTGTTGCTCATGTTGCAAACCGAATTGTAAATCGTGTTTACGGTTAGGATTGTTTTTACTGCTCACAGTTGCTTCACCCATGGCAAAAATGGTGTATTGCTCCAATTGGTTTTTGCTGTATCCGGTTAACTGGGTACCTGGATTGGTCCACATTTGTGAATAGATGGATTGAGGATTGTCTCCGTTCACCAGACCTAAATTCTGACGTACAAAGTTAATGTTGCGAATAGTCGCACCTTGGGCAGCAAATAGGTTATATAAATTAGTGGTGTAATTAGCTGCTATAGGATTGTCTTCCGCTCTTTGAAACGAGTAAAGAGTATCTGCAAAACCTCGCATCTCTTCAAAATAGGTCAAAGAGATTGTGTCACCGTTTTGGTCAATGAATTTTTTAGGGGAACCATTTACACCCGCATTGTAAGTATCGAATACCTCACGAGAGTAGGTAGTAAATTTACCCACGTAACCGTAACGGAAAAAGTCTTCTTTAAATTTAGGGTCTTGTTGTACTGTTGAGCTATTGGTGTAATCTACACGCACTGTGTAGTATGCGTTCTGGATATTAGATTTTTTAGCTTTCTCCTTGTCTTTATCCTGATTAGCATTATCAAACTTCTGAGTGAATTTTAAATACACGCGGTAGTTATTAAAAACCTGTTGTGGATTTTCATCGTAGTTAAACAAGGAACTGGAAAAACTGTAAACGCGGGTATTGCTGTAGTTCGTTTGTCCGCCAAGGGTAACAATAATGTTTGATTTAGGCTGATACACCAAACTACCGGTAAGGTTAAATCCGTGGGTAGGTGAGTTAAGGCGCGCATCTACTTTTTCCAAATCGTTTTTGGTGATAAACTCGGCATTGTTAACAAAACCAGTTCCGCCTGATGCTAAACGAAGCGGGTTTTGCTCCAGATTATTTAACACCCCATCTTTTGTTTTCCAAACACCGCCCGACATAGGGCGTGGGTCTTGAACATAGTTCACATTACCCCCGAAAGAAAAACCTAAAATGGATTTACGCTGATTCTCGTCTTCGTGTTTGGTTTTCCATATTGGTCCGGAAAGAAATGCTTCCAATTGATTGTAGTGGTATTTATCAAAAGGAGTGGAAGTAATCAACTCCACACCACCTGTATAGTAGCGTGAAGGTCCTTTAGTGGTAACAGAAATCGCACCGCCTGTAAAGTCCCCATATTGAGCAGGTACACCCGCTGTAATAATCTGAATCTGGTTAATCATGTTTTGCGGAACACCCGTTGACCCGAAATTCACACGCACACCATCTATGTAGTAAGCTGTACCATCGGCACGTGCTCCGCGGAATGTAGGTGTACCACCGTTTACTGAGGTAACACCGGCAACAGTGTTCGCGATGTTGTTGATATTACGGGTAGGCATTTTAATGATGTCTTCTGCATCAAAGCTTTCACCGCTTGTTCCCTTAGGGTCAATGATAGGCGTTTTGCGCTCTATCTTTTTTACTTCAGGGAGTTGAACTCCACCCTCGATTGGTGTCAGTGAGATATTAATAAAGGTTATCTTGTCAGCGTTTACCACCACATTGGTCATCTCTACCTTTTGGTAACCCAATGTTGATGCTTCAACAACATATTTTCCCGGAGTAAGGGTTTTTAAAACAAAATTTCCATCTTCATCAGTGTAGGCAGCGCCTCTCACCTCCCCGTTGAGCTTAACCTGAACGCTGGCAAAATCAAGAGGTTTCCTTGATTTTTCATCAATCAACTTTCCCCTTATTTCGCCAAAGCCTGTTTGGGCATTAACGATATGGAGAAATCCAAGTAGCGCTACTAACAGCAAGTAAACTTTTCTATTCATCATGTGTCGGTTTTGTGTTTGCAAAGTATTTTACAATCGGATAAAGGTAAGGGTATTTTAAAATAATTGTCAAGTTTTGGTTTACATCTTCAAATCCTTTTTCTCTAATCCGTTCGCTAAATAGCTGATTTTATTCGATAAAAAAAAGGATATTTTTTCATAAGACTCGTTTGTCCACCCCCCGATGTGAGGTGTAAGCACCGTTTGGTTGGAGTGTATGAGGTAGTCAAACCACTTTTGTTGTTCAACAGAAAGGGTATCTAATCGTTCGTTTTCCAGCACATCAAGTCCGCTGGCCAAAATTTTTCCGCTGCGCATGGCTTCTACCAAGGCATTGAGCTTAACCACTTTACCACGCGACAAATTAAGCAGCACAATGTTTTTGCTGAACATATTTATATAGTCATCATTTACCAGATAAAAGGTTTCATCAGTAAGCGGAATATGAAAACTGATGATATCGGCCTCCCGAAAAACGGTAGCCATATCCACTTCTGTTACATAGTTATCGGTGAAATTATTTTTGTACTTATCGTAAGCAATAAGCCGGCAATCGAATCCGGAGAGTTTTTTTGCCACTGCCATTCCGGTGTGTCCGTAACCTATAATAGCCACAGTTTTGCCTTTAAGTTCCATCCCCCTGTTTGCTTCCCGCTTCCAAATGTGGTTGCGTACTTCCTGGTCGGCACGGTTAAGGTGATTGAGCAACATCAACAACATGCCCACTGTATGTTCTCCTACGGCATCACTGTTGGCTTCAGGCACATTAATCAGTTGCATGCCTTTGGATTGAGCTGTAGTCTCGTCTACATTGTCCATACCAGAACCTGCACGGGCAATAAACCTAAGTTTAGTTCCGGCATGTATTAACTCGGCATCAATAAGTGTTTTGCTGCGCACCACCAAACCTGTGTATTGTGCAATGATGTTCAGCACTCCGGGTCTATCTATTTCAGGATAATAATCATAGGCAATATTATCTTTCTCCAGCTTTTCCAGAAGCAGTGGGTGAACATCGTCTATAATCAGTACCTTATGCATAGTTAAAATGTAGCATACAGTAACCTGCCCACTAAAAAGTATACGGCCAAACCCAGCAAATCATTTGTAGTAGTAATAAACGGACCTGTAGCCAAGGCCGGATCAATTTTCATTCTGTCCAGTAACATGGGGACGAACGTGCCCAGAATAGAAGCAAAAATGATAACGGTGATAAGCGCCACACTCACGGTAAGACTCAAATCAATGGAATCACTCATGAACAAATTGTAGGTAAGTATAATGATGGAACATACCAATCCGTTAATGAGCGCTACCATAAACTCTTTGGCAATCTTGGGAAAGATATCTCTTGTACCCAATGTGTTGTTGGCCAAACCTTTTACAATAATCGCAGAAGATTGTACACCTGCATTGCCTCCCATAGCCGCAATAAGCGGGATAAAGAAAGCCATCTCCGGATGAATTTTCAATTGGTTTTCATACACTCCGATAACTCTGGAACTGATAATACCTCCCAATAAACCTATAAGCAACCAGGGTAAACGGGCCCTTGAAAGCACCCACACCTTATCCGTTGATTCAACACTCTCCGTGATACCCGACATCAACTCGTAATCTTTCTCCGCTTCTTCTTTAATCACTTCCACCACATCATCAATGGTGATGCGACCTACCAATCGACCTATGGCATCTACCACAGGCAGCACCACCAGATT
>DATGWX010000479.1:0-5325 GCA_035299275.1 Bacteroidia bacterium | reverse complement strand
TGTAGCGGTAGCTTCAGTCTTTTTCTTGGTGGTTCTGCGGGTACGTCCTTTAGCAGCTGTTTTCTTGGTTTTGGTTTCAGCCAACATCAGTTCGTTGAAATCAACCAGTTCAATTACGGCCATTTCAGCGTTGTCACCAATACGGTTGCCTAACTTCAGGATACGTGTGTATCCACCCGGGCGGTTAGCAACTTTGTTGGCCACTGAACCAAAAAGTTCTTTCACTGACTCTGCATTTTGCAGGTAGCTGAATACAACCCTACGGCTGTTGGTATCGTCAGTTTTTGATTTGGTGATCAAAGGCTCAACATATCTGCGCAGTGCTTTTGCTTTAGCTAAGGTAGTGCGGATACGCTTGTGTATAATCAGAGATGAAGCCATGTTTGATAACAGGGCAGCTCTGTGTGAAGCTGTTCTTCCTAAGTGGTTAAATGTTTTTCCGTGTCTCATTTCTCAGTACTTTTATTCGTTGGTCAATTACCTGTGGGAGATTAACCTAATTATTATTCTTCGTTCAAACGGTATTTAGAGAGGTCCATTCCAAAAGTAAGGCTCTTCTCACGTACCAGTTCTTCCAACTCAGCCAGTGATTTTTTACCGAAGTTGCGGAATTTCAATAAATCAGCAATATCGTAGCTAACCAAATCAGCCAAAGTTCTTATTTCAGCTGCTTTCAAACAGTTGTAAGCACGTACTGAAAGATCTAAGTCAGAAAGAGGAGTTTTGAGTATTTTACGCATGTGTAAAATGTTCTCATCCACTTCAGTATTTACTTCTTTGATTTGGGTATCGAGGGTAATTGACTCATCAGAGAAAAGCATGAAGTGCTGGATAAGAATCTTAGCCGCTTCTTTCAATGCATCTTCCGGGTGAATTGAACCGTCAGTCTGAATATCAAGGTTAAGTTTTTCGTAGTCGGTTTTTTGTTCTACACGGTAATCTTCAACGCTGTATTTTACGTTTTTGATAGGCGTGTAAATAGCATCTACAGGGATAAGACCGATGGCTGCATCTTTAGGTTTATTCTCTTCAGCCGGAACGTATCCTCTGCCTTTGTCAACAGTAATTTCTATTTCCAGGTTAACAAAAGTTTCCATGGTGCAGATAACCATTTCAGGGTTCAGAATACGGAAAGCTGCGGTATGTTTACCTATGTCACCGGCAGTAAATTGAGTTTGTCCTTTGGTGGAGATAAAAATCTTTTCACTATCGGAGGCGGCATCATTTATTTTTTTGAAACGCACCTGCTTAAGGTTAAGCACAATTTCCACCACATCTTCCACTACGCCTTTGATGGTAGCAAATTCATGGTCAACACCTTGAATTTTGAGTGAAGTGATGGCATACCCCTCCAGAGAAGAAAGCAGGATTCTGCGCAACGCGTTACCAATGGTAACACCGTATCCTTTTTCCAAAGGGCGGAATTCGAACTGACCAAAGAAGTCAGTATCTTTATGCATGATTACTCTGTCGGGTTTTTGGAATGCGAGTATTGCCATTTGTTTTTTGCTTAATTTAATGATTATTTAGAGTACAATTCAACGATGAGTTGCTCTTTAATGTTCTCAGGTATTTGTTCACGCTCAGGGTAGCCCAGGAATGTTCCGCTGAGTGCGGTAGCATCCCACTGCAACCAACTGAATTTGTTGCTGCGTGAAGCAAGTGAATCATTGATTGCTTCGAGTGATTTAGATTTTTCACGCACAGCAATCACATCACCCTGCTTCAACTGGTAAGAAGGAATGTTCACCACTTCACCGTTAACGGTAATGTGACGGTGTGACACAAACTGACGAGCTGCACTACGGGTTTTAGCGATACCTAAACGGAAAACGGTGTTGTCTAATCTTGCTTCGAGCAATTTCAACAGGTTTTCACCGGTAATGCCTTTCATGATGGCTGCTTTGTTGAAAGTTTTTGCAAACTGTCTTTCCAGCAAACCATAGGTGTATTTTGCTTTTTGCTTTTCAGATAACTGAACTGCGTATTCAGATTGTTTAGCTCTTTTACGTGTTTGACCGTGTTGGCCGGGAGGGTAATTTCTTTTCTCCAATGCCTTATCAGGGCCAAAAAGCGGCTCTTTAAAACGTCTGGCTATTTTCGACTTAGGACCAATATATCTTGCCATTTCTTGCTGTTATAATGCGGTTAAACTCTTCTTTTCTTAGGAGGACGACATCCGTTGTGGGGTAGGGGAGTAATATCTTTAATTGAAGATACTTCCAAACCCGTAGAGGCCAAAGTGCGAATAGCAGATTCTCTGCCTGAACCGGGGCCTTTCACAAACACTTCTACTTTGCGCAGACCAAGATCAAATGCTTTTTTAGCACATTCTGATGCAGCCAGCTGAGCAGCGTAAGGGGTATTTTTCTTAGAACCTCTGAAGCCCATTTTACCAGCTGAAGCCCACGAAATTACTTGTCCGGTGGTGTTGGTGATGGAAATGATAATGTTGTTAAAAGTAGCGGAGATGTGAACCTGCCCGCTGGCTTCAACGTTTACCACTCTCTTTTTGGTTACCTTTTTTGAATTGGGTGATGCCATTATAATCGTGTTCGTTAATGATTACTTAGTTACTTTTTTCTTTCCTGCAACTGTCTTACGTTTTCCTTTACGGGTACGTGAGTTGGTGCGGGTACGTTGACCTCTTACCGGCAAACCTTTACGGTGACGCAAGCCACGGTAACAGCCGATATCAAGCAAACGCTTAATGCTTAGTTGTTTTTCAGAGCGCAATTCACCTTCAACAGTGATGTGGTCGGTAATGAACTTACGGATTTTAGATAACTCATCGTCATTCCATTCGTTCACTTTTTTGTCTTCCGAGATACCGGATTGCTCCAATATACGCGAAGCAATGGAGGGGCCTATTCCGTAAATATACGTAAGACCTATAACGCCTCTTTTGTTTTTAGGTAAATCTATACCAGCAATACGTGCCATATTCTATTCTTAACCTTGTCTTTGTTTAAACTTAGGGTTCTTTTTGTTAATAACGTAAAGTTTGCCGTTACGTCTAACAACTTTACAGTCAACGCTTCGCTTTTTAATTGATGCTCTAACTTTCATTTTCTTTCTTATTTGTATCTGTACGTTATTCTTCCTTTACTCAAGTCATATGGCGACATCTCTACAGAAACCTTGTCTCCTGGTAAAATTTTGATGTAGTTCATCCTCATTTTACCTGAGATGTGACATATTATTTCGTGCCCGTTTTCCAACTGCACTCTGAACATGGCATTTGACAGAGCTTCAGTGATTATTCCGTCTTGCTTGATCAGTGATTGTTTGGACATATTTTACTAAAATGGGCTGCGAATTTAGTTCTTTTATTTCAAATTATCAAAACATTATGCGGCTCCTACACCCACAGCAGCATTTCTGCCCCTGATGCGTCCACTCTTCATCAATCCGTCATAGTGACGCATCATCAGGTGGCTTTCAATCTGTTGTAAGGTATCCAACACTACACCTACCATGATTAACAGTGATGTTCCCCCGTAAAATTGGGCAAACTGGCTGTTTACATTAAATAGTGCAGCTATGGAAGGAAGTATAGCTACCAGCGCCAGGAACAAAGATCCGGGCAAGGTAATTTTCGACATAATAGCGTCTATAAACTCAGCAGTATTTTTTCCGGGTTTAATTCCGGGAATAAAACCATTGTTGCGTTTCAAGTCATCAGCAATGGTAGTTGAGTTAACGGTAATGGCTGTGTAGAAGTATGTAAACAACACAATCAGCAATGCAAATGTAAAATTGTATACAAATGAAGTGTAGTCAACAAATGCAGAAACAAAACCTTCCATGTTTTGGTTAGGGAAGAATTGAGCTACCGAAGCAGGGATAAACATCAACGCCTGAGCAAAGATGATAGGCATTACACCCGCTGCATTCACTTTTAAAGGAATGTACTGACGTGCACCTCCAAATTGTCTGCTGCCCTCAATGCGTTTAGCATATTGTACCGGTATTCTTCTGGTACCCTGAATGAGCAGGATTACCAAAGTGATTACACCTAAAAGTGCTACAATCTCAATAAGGAATACTACCAGTCCGCCACCGGCTTCACTGAATCTTCCGTCAAATTCAGCCAATATGGATTGTGGTAAGCGGGCAATGATACCCACCATGATGATGAGGGAAATTCCGTTACCCAATCCTTTGTCCGTAATACGCTCACCCAACCACATAATAAACATGGTGCTGGCAGTTAAGATAATTACTGAGCTGGTCATAAAAACCCAATCAGCCAGTAACTCAGGGTTGGTTACAGAAAGTATCGCCTCACCGCTTTCTGATTTCAGGTTAACTAAATAACCTACAGATTGTACGGCAGTGATGATGATAGTGAGGTAGCGAGTCCATTGGTTAATTTTACGTCTTCCGTCTTCTCCCTCTTTCTGCATTTTTTGGAAAGTAGGGATGGCTAATGTAAGCAACTGAACCACGATAGATGCAGAAATGTAGGGCATAATACCCAAAGCAAAAACAGAACCTCTGGAGAAGGCACCACCGGCAAACATGTTAATGATTCCCAGTATACCATCGCTGGTTTGTTGTTGCAATTGCTGCAATTTGTTCGGGTCAATGCCCGGTAAAACCACATAAGAACCTATACGGTAAATAATCAGTAACAACAAAGTGTTAACCAATCGCACGCGTAAATCCTCAATGCGGAATATATTTCTTATCGTTTCGATAAAGCGCTTCATTAGCTTAATTATATTTTGGTTGCGGTTCCACCTGCAGCTTCAATTGCTTTTTGGGCAGTAGCCGAAAATGCATGAGCTTTAATTTCTACTTTTGATTTCAGTTCACCACGGCCCAGTATTTTTACCAGATCGTTTTTAGAAGTAATGCCATGGGTACGGAATGTATCCTGGTCAAAACTGCTAAGGTTAAACTCTTCAGCCATGCGTTGAATTACGTCAAGGTTAATACCCACGTACTCCACACGGTTAAGGCTTTTGAAACCAAACTTAGGTACACGTCTTTGCAGTGGCATTTGACCACCCTCAAATCCGGGCTTTATTTTGGTACCTGAGCGTGAGCCGGCACCTTTATGTCCGCGTGTAGAAGTTCCGCCATGACCTGAGCCCTGACCACGACCAATTCTTTTTCTTTTCTTGGTTGAACCTTCTGCGGGTTTAAGATTGCTTAAATCCATCTGATTAAATATTTTCTATTTTTACTAAATGACTAACTACATTCACCATTCCCATAATTTGGGGAGTGGCTTCTAATTCAACAGACTGGTTGAGTTTTCTAAGACCCAGTGCGCGCACAGTTCTTTTCTGATTCTCGTTTCTGTCAATTATACTT
>DATGWX010000478.1:0-6932 GCA_035299275.1 Bacteroidia bacterium | reverse complement strand
ATTGACAGAGGGAACGTGCGCTACTTTCAGGCTGCCGGTTTGGTGAATGCTGTTGGAGGAGAGGTAAAGGGTGCACAGTTTGCCGGCTTAGTGAATTACAATAGAAAATCACTTAACGGATTTCAATCAGCGGGTTTGGTTAATGTAGTGCAAGATTCCGTAAACGGAGTGCAGGTGGGTGGTTTGGTGAATGTGTGTGAACGAATAAACGGCTCACAGGTGGCAGGTTTGGTTAATGCTACGGAGCGGATAAATGGTACTCAGCTTGCCGGTTTGGTGAACGTGAGTGAGCGTGTTACCGGAGTGCAAGTCGCAGGTTTAGTGAATGTGGCTGCACAAATGGAAGGCTGGCAATGTTCAGGTCTTGTTAATGTGGCCGGCAAAATTACTGGCGGACAAGCGGGAGTTTTTAATGTGGCCGACTCTTGTAAAGGTATTCCAGTTGGTTTTTTTAGTTATGTACGCAGTGGTTACCACAAAATTGAACTAAGTGCAGATGAAATTTTACCTGTTCAGTTTTCTTTTCGTACAGGGGTGCAGCAGTTTCATAACATCTTTACTTTAGGCTACAATGGCGTTACTTCAGGCCCATCCTGTTATGCTGCTGGTTATGGATTAGGAGCGGGTACAACGGGTAAAAAATGGCGGTTGGCGGGTGATGTTATCAGCCAGATGTTGTTCATTTCAAACGAAAGAAGAAATGCGCCTTTACTCACCAATGTTTTTGTGGGAGCGGAATACAGCTTTGGGAAAAAGATGTCACTTTCCTGTGGTCCCGCTTTTCGCATGTTACTCAGCTACACCAATGCCAATACCGACTATCAGGCATTAGTAAATAATTTAGTGCCTTATACTTTTTATCGGCACACGTTTCCCGCAGGTACTACTGTGCACATGTGGGTGGGTGCAAAGGTTTCCTTGAAATTTCTTTAAAAAAATAATGTAGCACATAGGGGTATTTTGTTTCAGTGTTGTCTTATGTGAAAATTAGATAACCATGATGACAAGAACACCTTTCAGATTATTGGCCAATGCAGTGGCCGCAGCACTTTTTTTCGCTTCTTGCTTTTCGCTTTCCGCTCAGGATACCACGCGTAAAGAACCTGTAATTTATTCCTTTATTGTTAATCGCGTACCCCCCAATTTTCCTGCTCCTTTGCTGGGCTTTGTGAACATCGCCTCAGGGAATCAAAAAAATGCTCAGATAGGCTTTAGTAACCAGAACCTTTTAAGTTTAACCGGAGTTCAAACAGGTTTTGTTAATACCATTGGCGGACGGTTAAATGGAACGCAAGTCGGTTTTATCAATGTGGTGAAAGACTCTGTAAAAGGAGTACAAACGGGCTTTGTCAATATTGCCGGGAGGCAGGTAAACGGAGCGCAAATAGGCTTTGTGAACACCACAAAAGATTCAGTAAACGGATTGCAAACCGGGTTTGTCAACAGCACAGGAAGTAAGTTGAACGGAGCGCAGATTGGTTTTGTGAATACCACCAAAGATACCACCAAAGGTGCTCAGGTAGGTTTTGTAAATACCGCAGAGAAGAAAATTTCCGGGGCACAGATTGGTTTTGTAAATCTGGCAGGGAAAGGAATATCAGGCACGCAAATAGGTTTTGTGAATGTTGCTGACTCGATAACTGAAGGAGCGCCTATCGGGTTTATTTCCATTGTACGTAAAGGAGGTTACCAGGCATTTGAAGTGTCAGCATCCTCTTTGTACTCGGTTAACGTAGCTTACAAGATAGGAACTGAAAGATTGTATACATCCGTTTTACTTTCGTATAATCCTGATTACAGCAGTCAGGTAGCCTATGGTGCTTCACTTGGAAGTGTATTTAATCTTTCCCGCACCTTTGCTTTTATTCCCGAAGCAGCTATTCAAAGCAGCATAGAAAAGCGGCAGCAGATGTTTGTTACATTAGCTCCTTTATTTTCTATCAAAATGTTTTCGGGTGTGTCAATGGTATTTGGTCCCACAACATCCTGGGTACATAAAGGCACACAACTTTCACCTGATTTATATGTAGCCTCTCCGGCATTTTATAACTACAACTATGACAAACGTAACGGACTTAGTGTAGGTGCTCAGGCAGGTTTAAGGTTTACTATTAAAAAATAATTCCGAAAGAGATAGGGGTTATTTTCCGTTCAATTGTCTTGCTATTAAACAAACTATTTTCATGATTACATTAATGCGAAAAATATCGGCCTGCTTTTTCTTACTTTTATGCTTACAGCAGAGCAATGGTCAAACAGTAGTGTCTACACAAACAGTTCGGGGGACAGTAATGGATAAGGTTACACAAAGTCCGGTAGCGGGCGCCATTGTGGTGTTGCTGAACTCCTCTCCGGCTAAAGCTGTGTCAACTGATGCTGAAGGAAAATTTATCCTGAAAGAAGTTCCGCTAGGCAGGCAAACAATCAAAGTCACTTATATGGGTTATAAGGAAGTGGTTTTGCCCAACATTACCGTTAACGCAGGTAAAGAGGTTGTACTTACCATTCAGATGGAGGAGCAAATTATTCAGGCGAGTGAAGTAGTGATAAAAGCTGACAGGGAAAAGAACAAGCCCATCAATGCACTTTCTGTAGTAAGCACACGTACGTTTTCAGTAGAGGAAACACAAAAGTATGCAGCAGCAGTGAATGATCCGGCCCGAATGGCTCTATCTTTTGCAGGTGTGGTGCAGGGTGATGATGGCGGTAATATGATTTCCATTCGTGGTAATTCACCAAACGGGATGTTGTGGCGTATGGAAGGGGTGGATATTCCCAATCCTAACCACTTCTCGAATGTGGGTACTTCCGGTGGAGCTATTTCTATACTGAGTTCACAGCTTATGAGTAATTCTGATTTTATGACTGGTGCCTTTACTGCGGAATATGGCAATGCACTTTCAGGCGTGTTTGATATACGTTTGAGAAAGGGCAATAACCAAAAGCGTGAATATACTTTTCAGGCCGGGTTGCTAGGTGTTGACTTTGCCTCTGAGGGTCCGTTTAAAAAAGGGTATGACGGTTCTTACCTGGTCAACTACCGCTATTCTACTTTATCATTACTCAGCTTGGTAGGCGTTCCTTTAGGCTTTGGTGTAACCACATTTCAGGATTTGTCATTTAATGTGTCATTGCCTGCTAAAAAGTACGGCACATTCGGAGTATTTGGTTTTGGTGGTTTAAGTGCACAAAAAACTACAGCTGAAAAAGATTCCATGAAATGGAAAGAAGAAAGTTTTTACCGCTTCAACAGCCGGTTTAATGCCAATACAGGTGCTATGGGTGTTAATCACATGCTGATGTTGGGAAAGAACACGTTCGTTCGTTCTTCGCTGGTGGCATCCGGAACAGACCACGGCTATAAGGATGAGGAACTCAACCACCAGTATGAAGCCCTGCCCAATTCGAATCAGAATTTTGTACAGAGTCGCTTGTCTTTATCCTCTGCCATCACGCATAAAATGAGTGCACGAAGCAGCATGAAGGCAGGTGTTATTCTCAGTCGTTTGCACTATGGCTTAGCACAATCTTCTTATGTAGATTCTTTGCAGGCTATGCAAACCACCATTCAGTCAAGTGGTAATACGCAAACGGTACAAAGTTTTGTTAACTGGAATTACCATGTGAACGAAAGGTTGAGTTTGAACACCGGTTTACATGTTTTGCACCTGCTGTTAAACAACACCTCCTCACTTGAACCACGAGCCTCCATGAAGTACATGCTCACACCAAAACAAACCTTGGCTTTCGGTTACGGATTGCACGGACAAATTCAACCGCTTGGCGCTTATTTTACAAGAGATGTAAACGGACAGGAAATAAACCGTGATTTGAAAATGAGTAAGGCACATCATCTGGTGGCGTCTTATGATATTAATGTTACGTCAAGCACCCACATCAAAACAGAAGTATATTACCAGCACTTGTTTAATGTACCCGTTGCAGCAGATGTTAAAAGTACGTTTTCATTGATTAATGTAACAGGTGGCTATACCGAAGAGAAATTAAATAACAGTGGCATTGGTCGTAATTATGGGGTTGAGTTAACGGTGGAGCGTTTTCTGTACAAAAATTTCTATTACCTTATCTCTGCTTCACTCAACAATTCTCTTTACCGTGCCTCCAATCAGCAATGGTACAGCACACTCTACAATACAGGGCGTTCAGGCTCTATAACCGCGGGAAAGGAATGGGAGCTTTCTGAGAAGAGAAAGAAAAAAGTAATAGGTTTAAATATGAAAGTACTGTATGCGGGAGGTTTGCGCTTTACCCCAATTGATTTGCCTGCATCTGTTAAGGCAGGAGAAACTAAGTATGTGGAATCGCAGTCGTTCAAATTTCAAAATCCTGATTACCTGCGAGTGGATATACGTTTAAGCATGAAGCGTAATTATAAGCACTCCACCGGTACGCTTGCGCTTGATTTACAAAATGCATTTAACAGGGAAAATGTAGGAGGACAGTATTATGATAAAAACACCGGAGGTGTAAAGTACTGGTACCAACAGGGCCTTATTCCTGTGCTGAGTTACCGGATTGAGTTTTAAAAATAGATATTTCATTGTGCTGTATTGTAGCTCATGTGTATATTGCGTCAATGGATTACACGTTGCTTGCTTTAACCATCGGGCCCGGACTGGCAATTGCCATCTATGTTTACTGGCGTGATAAATTTGATCCGGAGCCTTTGCGATTATTGTCACTTTCATTTTTGCTGGGATGTATTTCTGTTATTCCGGCTATTGCACTCAGTACCCTTATGGGTAAATTGCTGCTAGAAAATCCGGGTGAATCGCTTGGAGAAACATTTGTTTTTGCTTTTTTAGTCGTAGCCTTTAGTGAAGAGTTGAGTAAATATTTTTTCTTAAAGCGTTTTCTCTATCCCAAGCCAGATTTTGATGAACCATATGATGGGATTACGTATTCGGTAATGATTTCAATGGGCTTCGCTACACTCGAGAATATTCTGTATGTGTACATGCGTGGCAACGGAAGTTATGAAATGGCCTTGTTGCGCATGGTTACTGCTGTGCCTGCCCACGCAACATTTGCTATTGTTATGGGTTATTATGTAGGTATTGCCAAGTTTAAACGCAGTCATCGTTTATTCTATTCACTTGCGGGTTTATTGTTAGCCACGGCCATGCACGGCAGTTATGATTTTTTTCTTATGCAAAACAACTATCCTCAAATTGCCATGGGAGCATTTGTGTCTTTAGCACTGTCTGTTTTTTACTCTTTTAAAGCTATTCGGTTGCATCAAAAAAGTTCGCCTCATAACTATGGTTAAGTCATCTGTAAAGCAGCTGTTGGACGAAAAAGTGAAGCAGTACAACACCACCTTATTTATTTCTTCTGATCCTATTTCTATTCCCCGAAAATTTACTCAGTTGCAGGACATAGAAATTATGGGTTTTATGGCCGCTACATTAGCCTGGGGGCAACGTGTTACCATTCTCAATAATTGTCATAAGCTGATTGATCTGATGGGAGGGAAGCCGCACGAATTTGTGCTGCATTTTAAAGAGAAAGACCTGAAACGGTTTGACGGTTTTGTACACCGCACGTTTAATGATACGGATCTGATGTATTTTCTGCATTTTTTCCAGTGGTACTATCGCTCGCACCATTCACTTGAAGATGCCTTTGCTGACGGCATAAAGCGGCATGATACCACCGTTGAAAACGGTTTGATTCATTTCAGGCAGCTGTTTTTTTCATTACCTCATGTGCCTGAACGTACTAAAAAACACGTGGCTTCACCGGCCCGAAATTCAGCATGCAAACGCATTAATATGTTTTTACGCTGGATGGTAAGAAAGGATAATAACGGGGTTGATTTTGGGTGTTGGAAGCGCATTAAGCCTGCACAATTGCAATGCCCTTTGGATGTACACTCGGGAAGAACTGCACGCAGACTTGGCTTACTTCAACGCGAACAGGATGATTGGAAAGCGGTGTGCGAGTTAACAGATAACCTGCGTAAATATAACCCAACTGACCCGGTGAAGTATGACTTTGCTTTGTACGGTATGGGGGTGTTTGAAAAAATGAAATAACTTGCCACATGAATCCACGCATACTATTTCTGCTTCAACATCCTTTGGTATACTTGGTGTATGCTATTCTGTTGGCGGGAGGCATTTTCTACACGGCACTTCAATCAGATTTTTTGTTTATCACCCCCGACTCAGGGTATTACCTTGATGAAGCTGCCCGCCTCTTACAAGCAGGAGTAATTACCGGTACACTAAATTCCGGTTTTACTTACTGGCCCATGGGTTATCCGCTGTTGATTGCAGTGGTGATGAATGTGTTTTATGTATCGGCATTAACGGCATCTAAACTGGTTAACGTTTTTTTTCTACTGGGAATATTTGCTTTACTCCGGTTGATGTTTAAGCAACAGGCCATACTTTATGCATTGCTTTTTTCTCACGCATTAGTCATTTTATTATTCCGGTACACGTGGTCAGAACCCGGATTTATTTTCTTTGAACTACTGGCTTTTTTTGCTGCGCAGCAGTTGGTAACCTTCCATACCGGCAAAGCCATGCTCCTTTTATTTTTGAGTGGTACAGGGCTTTTGATGATGCGGTATTCCGGCATTTTTATTTTCCCCTGGTTGTTATGGATAATTCTGCAGCAATGGAAATACAATAAATCAGCTGTGATGAAACTGTCTGTAGTACTTTGCCTGCTCTTATGTGTTGAAGTAGCCTATGGCCTGCGTAATCTGGCTTTATCAGGGTTATGGTTTGGCTTTAATCGGGGTAAAGATACCAACGGTTTAGGGTTGAATTTGTTTTTTCTGGCACGAGCGATGACGCAGCAACTTAGTTTTATTCTTCATGCTAAAACCATGCAGGTTTGGTTGGTTGCAGTGCTTATACAAGCCACCCTTATCGGGTTAGTATGGAAAATAGTTCAAG
>DATGWX010000477.1:0-5282 GCA_035299275.1 Bacteroidia bacterium | reverse complement strand
CAAGGGCACAAAGCGCACTGCGTTGAATGGTACGTTCGCGGTTATCGCCCAGGTTAAACTGTTTGGCCACAGTGCCTTGTGCCGAAGCAACCGCAATCCATACGGTGCCCACCGGTTTTTCAGGCGTACCACCGTCAGGACCGGCAATGCCGCTGGTAGCCAGAGCGTAATCGGTGTTCAATTTTTTTCTTACTCCTTCGGCCATTTGTTTTACGGTTGCTTCACTTACGGCTCCTTGGGTGGTTAAGGTTTCTTCACTTACACCAAGTTCCTGCGTTTTTACATAATTGGCATAAGCCAGCACTGAACCCATAAAATAAGCAGAGCTTCCCGGGATGGATGTAATGAGGTGAGCCAGATAGCCGCCCGTACAACTTTCGGCTGTAGCTACGGTAGCCTTTTTATCTTTTAATAACTGCCCCACAGTTTCCTGTAAAGAAATTTCTCCTTCGGCATAAATGTATTCACCGGCCATTTGTTTAAGTGAGTCGGTTAAGGCTGCTACTTCGCTGGCCAGTTGAGTTTCATTTGCTCCGTAAGCGCTTAAACGTAATCTCACGGCACCAACGGTTGGCAGGTAAGCCAGCTTAATGTGTTCGGGCAAACTGTTTTCCCAGGCTTCTATTTTTTTGGCCAGAAAAGATTCACCTATGCCCACTGTTTGTATAGTATGGTGGTATATAGCAGGAAGTTTAAAACGTTCTTTTATGCGCGGAATAACTTCTTCACTAAAAATGGTTTTCATTTCAAAAGGTACACCGGGGAGCGAAACGTAAACCGTTTTTTCTCCGTTGAACCACATGCCGGGGGCGGTGCCGCTGCGGTTAAACAACACATCGCAACAAGCAGGTACCATAGCCTGTTCAAGGTTGCTTTCCAGCATGGGAAGTTTGCGCATGGTAAAAATTTGCTTCAACCACTCCAGTACTTTTTCATTTAATACCAAAGTGCTGTTAAAAAATTCAGCCAGGGTATGTTTGGTTACATCGTCTTTGGTTGGTCCTAAACCGCCAGTAATAATTACCAGTGAAGCACGGGTTGCAGCCTCTTTTAAAGCCTGATGGATATGCGCTTTATTGTCGCTCACAGAGGTGCGGTGAATTACCCGTATGCCCAGTTTGCCCAGTTCTTGCCCCAACCACGAGGAGTTGGTGTCAATAATCTGCCCGATTAAAATTTCATCGCCTATTGTTATGATTTCGGCTAACATGTGATAGAATGATTGATGTAACCCGTACTTTTGAAATTGAAACATTCAAACATAGGCATTGCCCGGCAATAACTCAAAACGGTTTGGAATGATTTTAGTTTAGTGAGGTTTAAATTTTACGTTATGAAAAAACAATATGTACTTTTTTTAACAGCCGCAGCCATAGGTATGCTGGCCTTTACCCACCCCGCGCAAGACGATAAAATAACGCAGGGGTTAAAGGAGGCTTTAACAGTGGGTACCAAAAATGCTGTAAGTCTGGCGTCTAAAACAGACGGCTATTATAAAAACCCGAAAATTAAAATTCCGTTTCCGGCTGAAGTGAAGGACATGGAAAAATCACTTCGTAAAGTAGGTGTAAACAAACCGGTTGACGATTTTGTGATGAGCATGAACAGGGCAGCAGAAGGTGCCGCAAAAGATGCTGCCCCCATTTTTTTAGATGCGGTAAAAAAGATGAGCGTTACTGATGGCATGAGTTTGCTCAAAGGAGATGACAACGCCATTACCAAGTTTTTCAAAAAGAAAACGGATGCTCAGTTGGTGCAGAAATTCACGCCTAAAATTGACCAATCGCTCAAAACGGTAAAGGCCACACAATACTGGGCCGATTTAGCCGGTACTTACAACAAATTACCACTGGTAAAAAAGCAAAACCTCGATCTCACCAGCTACACTACCCGCAAAGCTGTTGACGGTTTATATACACTTATTGCTGACGAGGAAAAGAAAATACGCAACAATCCTGCTGCACGTGTATCCAATGTGCTGAAGGATGTATTTGGTAATATGCTGGGTGGAGGATAAGATGAGATTACGTTTCTTCTTTGCACTTTCACTTGTTGCATGGCTTGCCGTTTCCTGCAAGAAAGATACAGCTCCTGCAAATACGTCAACTCTTCCGCCTGATAGTTTAACGGTGCAGATTGATGTGCCTCCCTGCGGCAATACACCCTGCGCCCCTGTGGCCAATGTAGAAGTGCGTGAATATTACTCTGGCACTCTTTTACATACCGGACCCAATGCTAAAGTTTTTGGCTACAGCCATCGCTTAACGGTTAAAAACGGTTTTCGTTTGCGGCTTTTTGCACCCAACGGAGAGGCCACACTCAAGTTGTTGTCGCCCGACTTCACCCGCCCCGATAGTGTGCGCTATCAATCAGTGGCCTATGAGCGTGCGGGCTATGATACCACTTACCAAACCTTTGATTACGTTTATTACATTCGGCAGTAAGGAATATTTTTCTATTTTTGCGGCCTTATGAACGGAGAACAACTAAAAGATTTGAAGAGCCGCATTGAGGCACTGAGGAGGTATCTTTGACATCGATGAGAAATTAAAATTCATCAGCGAAGAAGAAGAAAAATCACATGCACCCGGTTTCTGGGATAACCCCAAGGAAGCCGAAAAAATTCTGAAAGGTGTAAAATCAAAAAAAATCTGGACCGATGCTTTTGCTCAACTGAATAACCAGTTGCAGGATCTGGATGTGCTGTGGGAACTGGAAGCAGGTGAGGAGGAAGTGGAGAAACAATACCACACAGTAATAAAGGCTACGGAAGAACTGGAGTTTAAAAATATGCTCAGCGGTGAAGAAGACCAGCTGAGTGCCATTATCAGCATCAACTCAGGAGCAGGCGGAACGGAAAGTCAGGATTGGGCAAGTATGCTCATGCGCATGTACATAATGTGGGCTGAGAGCCACGGATACAAAGTAAGTGAAGTGGATTACCAGGAAGGTGACGGAGCAGGCATTAAATCCTGTACACTCGAAATTGAAGGCGACTTTGCCTACGGTTACCTCAAAGGCGAAAATGGTGTACACCGTTTGGTGCGCATTTCTCCGTTTGACTCCAATGCCCGTAGACATACTTCTTTTGCTTCAGTGTATTGTTACCCGGTGGTAGACGATACCATTGAGATTGAAATTAAAGATGCCGATATCGAAATACAAACCTCACGTTCAGGTGGTGCAGGCGGACAAAACGTAAACAAGGTGGAAACCAAAGTACAATTAACGCACAAACCTACAGGCATTGTAATTGTATGTCAGGTGGAGCGTTCGCAAAGTGCCAACAAAGATCGCGCAATGAAGTTGCTTAAATCGCAGCTGTATGAAATTGAAATGCGCAAACGCAATGAGGCCAAAGCACAGGTTGAAGCCGGTAAGAAAAAAATTGAGTGGGGCTCACAAATACGCAACTACGTGATGCACCCCTATAAACTGGTAAAAGACCTGCGCACTGATTTAGAAACAAGCGATGTGCAAAAGGTAATGGACGGTGGCATTGATGATTTTATCAAAGCTTACCTGATGGAGTTTTCAAAGCACTAAGGCATTTTCAAACATACTACCTGTATTCATCAGCATATCAATATTGCAGATAAAGGAAATTGATCAATCAGAATTACGGCTTCAGTTTTTTGTTGTCTGAAGCTTTTACGTTCTTAAGATTTTCTCCAGGGCTTTTCCTTTGGCCAATTCATCTACCAGTTTATCCAAATACCTGATTTTTTGCATCAATGGGTCTTCAATTTCTTCCACACGGTAGCCACATATTACGCCCGTAATCTTTGATACATTCGGATTAATTTGCGGGGACTGCGCAAAAAACGTTTCAAAATCACTTTTCTTATCAAGTTGTTGTTGTAAGCCTGATGCATCATATCCCGTGAGCCAAAAAATCAAGGTATCCACCTCTGCTTTGGTGCGGCCTTTTTTCTCTGCTTTTTGTATGTACAGGGGATACACACTGGCAAACGTCATTTTAAAGACTCTTGTATTATCCATTGTTTGGTTCAATTAATTGCTCTTGTAGCATAAAAACCTGCACAAGAACTGGGGTAGATGAGCGGCTTTACAGCCCATAGTAATAACCAATGTTCAGGCCGTAACTGTACAAATAAGCTGCAACGGATTCATCAATTATTTTCAAAATTCCGTATCTGAAAGTGGGTTCAACCCTCAGATTTGATCGGTCGTTTATTTTATAGTCAATGCCGGCACTTATTGATGGGGAAATATTTATTCTTTTAAAGCTGTCAGTTGTCTGGTTGGTTTCTCTGCTTGTATGGTCTGAATAAACTAAAACCATTATTTGTGTTTCTTTAATAGAGATATTTGTAGTTACTCCGGCACTCGTAAAGAATCGAACTTTCTTTTTGCCGATAATTAAGTTGGCTTTTACAGGAATGTCAATGCAGTGAAAGTTGTATTTGGTTTTTGCTTGCTGAGGCATACCTGGGTTGGGTAGAGCAAAACGTAAATCACTCATTCTGGTTTGGTATCCTTTGTTGGAGTATTGAATGCCGGTCTCTAGGCCGAAAGATTTCTTGATGTTGAAGCACACATTAAAACCAGAGGTGTAACCAAACTTTGAGGTCTCCATGTCATCTCTTGAATCGACAATAATGTCGCTTACCTGACTGCCGTCATTGTTTTTAAGTGTGCGGTAACAAAGGTCGGGAGAGAAATTAAAGCCTATTTGAACTTTTCTGAAATTTGTACCAGTAGTTTCTTTGGGTTTATCTTGTGCGTATACACTTACTGCGGTGAGCGCCATCAAAAAAAATGTCACGTGTTTCATTGTTTTCAGATTTATTGTTCTTTCATAGTTGCGATAGCGTGTATGGGTAATCGCTAATTTCAATGGATAAAACTTCCCTACTTTGCTCCGTAAAACTGCAAATAAAAAGCGGCAAAAGCAAGTTAATTTGTAAGGTTGTAGCGCTGTTGTCTTCTGTGCGTTTTAATAAGGTTAACTACTCTTGTAGCTACAAGCTACATAAAAGTAAATCGTAGGCAGGAACCTACGATTAGGAAGGGGGTGCTCTTATCGGTACAAGCTACGCTTAGGTGAGGCATTTCAGCGCTGCCGTTCATTTGAGAAACTCAAGTTCGGTTAAGTGCAAAACTGTCATAGAAGCTTGTCACCCTAGCTTTTGGCAAGCCCTTGTTATGCGCATATGATACTCTCGTATTAATCATCGCTCCATTCGAATTTAGAACCATTCATACCGACTACAGTCCGCAATATTTTTTTCTTTATCGGATATTGTTCCACTGTCAAA
>DATGWX010000476.1:0-2132 GCA_035299275.1 Bacteroidia bacterium | reverse complement strand
AAGTATGCGTAAAAGTTGCTTAACGAAGGATTCAGCAGGTAACATACTGTTATGCTACAGTTGGTACAATTGAGCCTCAGCAGCAAAGCGTTTTTTATCAATAGGCACCACCCCTACCTGTTCGCACACTAAACCTCCCGCCAGGTTAGCATAAGCTGCGACCTGAGGAACAGAACAACCTGCGGCAAGGGCAAGTGTAGCCACACTAACCACCGTATCTCCCGCACCCGACACATCCGATATTTTGCGGATATGTGCCGCAATGTGGTGCATTTTTTTATTGCCTTCGGTTATGGCCACACCATCTTCTGAAAGAGTTACCATCACATGTTTGGCCTTAAGTAAATTCTTTAATTGAAATATGGCCGACTCTAACTGGGTGTGATTTTTTAAATCGGTATCCAGTTTTAATCCTTCCCGCAGTTCTTTGAGGTTAGGCTTAAATAAAGTGACCCCTTTATAGTTTAAGAAATTATTTTTCTTCGGGTCAACCACTACAGGAATTTTGCGTTTAGTTGCTTCTTTTACTACCTGTTCAATTATACGTGGAGTAATAACGCCTTTATCATAATCTTCAAAAATAATGGCCTGAACTGATTTCATCTGCTTAAGCACAACCGACAACAAAGCCTTTTCATCCTTGGCTGAAAGTGGTGTGGTCATCTCTTCATCCACACGAAGTAAATGGTGATTGCTGCCCATCAAACGCGTTTTCACTGTACTAATGCGTTCTTTGGAAGTAATTAATCCGGCTGCATTCAGTCGGTGTTTTTTCATGAGTTCAAGTACTGATGCAGTGTACCGGTCATTACCTATCACAGCACACAACACAGGTTCAGCGCCCAAAGCCTGAATATTCAAGGCTACATTGGCAGCTCCGCCCAACCGGGTCTCGGCATGTTTTACGTTCAGTATAGGCACAGGTGCCTCAGGTGATATGCGCTCCACTTTGCCGCTGTAATACGCATCCAGCATCACATCACCTATAATGAGTACTTTCAGATTTTTGCAGGTATGTAAAAACTCTTTTACGTTCACTTCAGTTCACTTAATGCTTGTTTAATACGACTCAGTGCTTTTCTCAGGTTCTCTTCACTGGCTGCATAAGAGAAACGAATATAGTTGCCATTTCCGAATGCTTCACCTGTTACCAGCGAAACATGTGCATGGTTGAGCAGGAACATACACAACTCCTGAGCATCCGATATAATTTTCCCTTCAAATGATTTTCCAAAGTAATAACTCACATCCGGAAATACATAAAAAGCTCCGGTGGGCTTATTTAGTTTGAATCCCGGTATTTCTTTCATCAGTTCCAAAACCAAATCTCTTCTTTTGCGAAATTGCTCACGCATATCAAAAGTAGGTTTTAAATCGGTAGTGATGGCGGCCAGAGCTGCACGCTGAGCAATGGAACAGGTACCCGAAGTAAACTGCCCCTGTATTTTTTCACAGGCTTCAGCAATCCACTTGGCCGCACCAATGTAACCAATGCGCCAGCCCGTCATGGCAAATCCTTTGGATACTCCGTTAACGGTAATTACACGTTCAAATATTTCCGGAAACTCCGCAATGCTTTCATGTTTGCCTTCGAAAGTAATGTGCTCATAAATCTCATCTGCTATAATGTAGATATCGGGATATTGTGCGAACAAATCAGCCATTGCTTTCAGTTCTTCTTTTGAAAAAACCGAACCTGTAGGATTACAAGGTGATGAGAACATAAACAACCGCGTGCGTGGTGTTATAGCCGCTTTTATCTGCTCTACTGAGGGCTTAAAATCGTTTTCAACTGTGGTGTGCACAAACACAGGAACACCCTCTGCCAGTTTCACCATCTCTGAGTAACTTACCCAATACGGTGTAGGAATAATCACTTCATCTCCGGGGTTAATTAAAGCCAGCACGGTATTCATAATGGCATGTTTAGCTCCGGTGGAAACTACAATCTGGTCAAACGGGTAATTAAGGTGGTTATCGTTTTTGAACTTTTCACTGATGGCTTTCCTCAACTCCGGATAACCGGGTACGGGGGTGTAAAAAGTAAAACCATCGTCAATCGCTTTTTTTGCCGCGTCTTTGATGTGCTGCGGAGTTTGAAAATCAGGCTCACCAAAACTCAGGTTGATGAC
>DATGWX010000475.1:0-2678 GCA_035299275.1 Bacteroidia bacterium | reverse complement strand
CAATGCCACTGGTGCTGCTTGTATATCCTGTAATGATAACATTGGATGAAATATCCAGGCTAATGTTTCTGCAAAATTCAAAATCAGGTCCGCCATAATAGGTGCACCATAATCTTACGCCTGATGGGTTAAACTTTCCCGTAAATCCATCAGAAACACCCCCAATTGCGGTTTGATATGCTCCGCTTGTAGCTATGCCTGAAGAGCTGGTTGTATAGCCGCAAAAATAGGTGTTTCCTGAGGCATCCACTTTAATGCCGTATATCACTTCATCATTTTCTCCTCCATAAAAAGTGGAATAATTCATGGTTCCGTTAAAATTAAGGCGGAATAAAAAACCATCACTAATTCCCGAAAGGGATGTTTTGAAAGCCCCTGTTGTGGCAATAAACTGGTTGCTGTTGGTATAGCCCCCTGCATAAACTCTGCCTGATGCATCGGTGGCTAATGTATACACGGTCTCATCCTGATTACCCCCAAAATAGGTACCCCACAAAAGTGCACCTGTAGCATTTAATTTGGCCACAAAACCCTCCTGATTTCCGCGCGAAAATGATTGATGGGTACCCGTTGTAGCAATATTTGAGGTGCTGAAAGTGTATCCACCGATTATAATAT
This sequence comes from Bacteroidia bacterium, assembly GCA_035299275.1. Classification (GTDB taxonomy): domain Bacteria; phylum Bacteroidota; class Bacteroidia; order UKL13-3; family UKL13-3; genus JAGPCK01. Next base: position 2,060 of record DATGWX010000475.1, on the reverse strand, counting down.
TTCCTGATACATCAAGCGTAACATCAAAAGCAACTTCTGTATTTCCACCCCCGTAATAGCTTCCCCAAACCCGGCTGCCTGATGCATTAAAACGTGCCACGAAAGCATCCTGGTCGTTAGTTGCTTTATTGGTTTTAAAGGTGCCACTGGTGGCTATTCCGTTATTGCTGGTTGTAAAGCCTGTAACGTATACATTTCCTGATGCATCTGTATGAACGGACTGAGCAAAATCGTCTAGTGTTCCTCCATAATACGTGGCCCAGGTGCGCTGCCCGTTGGAAATGTTCATTCTGCACAACAGCACATCTATACTGCCTTGTTGATTACTTTGGTGAGTTCCGCTCGTAGCCAACCCCGTATTGTAAGTACTCATTGCCATTAGTAATACATTGCTACCTGATGCACTCACTGCTCCGGCATAATCTGTATTTACCCCACCGTAGTAGGTGCACCATTGTCTTGTGCCGTTGCTGTTGTATCGAATGAGGTAAACATCTTCAGCTCCTGCTAGTGAAGTTTGGAAGGTACCGCTTGTAGCCAGATTAAAAAGTGAGGTACTGATTCCTGTTCCATAAACATTCAATGAGACATCTGTAGCCACGTCTTCTCCATAATCGTAGTTTCCGCCTCCTGTTCCTCCCAGGTAGGTTGCCCAAGGGTCAATAACTAAAGGAAGTCGCGGATTGTAATTTTCCGGTAATTCAAACATTGCAGTATCACCCTTAAGTAACCATTTTACCTGAACAGGTAGCTTCACCTCCTTATCTGAAAGTTGCCAGCTTTGTGGAATTTCTTCTTCAATTATGCCACATGGCGTATGTACCTCAAGTGTTTTACCGTTATTTTTTAATTGTATACTTTCAGCCCCTTTGATTACACATTTGAGAGATTTAATATCTGCTCCGGGTGCAACTACCACATTGTATTTTAAGCGTGTTCCACTTAAACAGGAAAATTCGAAATGAATGCCTTTTAAACCAGGCTTCCAAGTCATTTTATTGTGGGCGCGTAAGTTTTCGGCAGCAAAATTTTCTCTGTAAACATTTAGTTGGGCACCTGCTGGTTCAGATAACTCAAACTCAGCAACCTCAGATGCAGAAAACCATTGCATTTGAACGCGACTGATTAAAAGGCTGTCTGAACTAAATTTATTTGGTTGTTTTATAGCCGGATGGGCCATTAGGGTATCCGAATTGCTGTGTAAAGATCTTTTTAGCTGATAACTCCACCCGCTGGATGTAAAGAAAGCCTGGAAATTATTTCCCTGAAAGGCCACTTGTATGTCGTTTCTGCTCTCACCATATTGATTAGTGAGGCGACCGTTGTTGCTGTAAAAACCAGTATTGATGGCATTCTGATAGTTGCTGAATGCAATATCCTGAGCAAACGAGTAAAAATGTCCAAGGCCTGTTGCAAAGAGGTACAGTATAGTGGTTCGGAACATAGAAGTGTTTGATTTGCCTATGTATGACAAATAAACACCTCCCAGTGTTTGTCAGAATTCAGTAAAATGAAAAAACTAGAACTCGCGGTTCACGTCCCACTGCTCCATGTAGTCGCCTACTTTACGCAGGAAACTGCCCCCCAGTGAACCGTCAACCACGCGGTGGTCGTAGCTTAGGGAAAGGAACATCATGTGGCGTATAGCTATTACATCTCCGTATTCGGTTTCAATTACAGCCGGCTTTTTCTTGATGGATCCGGTGGCCATAATGGCTACCTGCGGTTGGTTGATAATAGGTGTTCCCATTACGTTACCAAATCCGCCCACGTTGGTGAGGGTAAATGTACCGCCCGAAATTTCATCGGGAGATAATTTATTGGCACGTGCCCGGTTGGCTAAATCATTTACTGATTTCGCTAAGCCAACCAGATTCATGTTATCGGCATTTTTAATTACAGGCACAATCAGGTTGCCTGAAGGTAAAGCAGCCGCCATGCCTACGTTAATGTTTTTACGCTTAATAATGTTTTGTCCGTCAATGCTGATGTTAATCATCGGGAAATCTTTGATGGCTTTCACCACACATTCAATGAACATAGGTGTGAAGGTAATTTTG
>DATGWX010000474.1:0-5984 GCA_035299275.1 Bacteroidia bacterium | reverse complement strand
GGAAATATTGTAGTAGATAAACGCATCTGCCTGAAAGGGGTAAATTATCCTGTGCTTGACGGACAGTTGAAATACGAAGTAATCTCAGTAAAGGCAAAAGGAGCGGTAATTACCGGACTAAAAGTTTGTAACTCTGGCTATGCTTCTCTTGATGATCCGGGCGGGATAAAAGTGTACGATAGCGAGAATGTAACCATCAGTAACAATATTCTGGATAATAATTTTTTTGGTGTATACATACAGTACGGTAAAAACTGCACCATCAAAGACAATAAAATAACTGCCTACGGAAAAGAAGAACAACAAATAGGCAACGGCATTCATTGCTGGAAAAGTGAAGGGCTGCGCATTTCAGGCAACACCATCTCAGGTCACCGGGATGGTATTTATTTTGAATTTGTATCACATTCGGTTATCTGGCGCAATACATCTTTTAACAATATCCGGTACGGATTGCATTTCATGTTTTCGAACGATGATGCTTACATCAGCAACGTATTTACTAATAACGGTGCGGGTGTGGCTGTGATGTTTACCCGCAATGTAAAGATGTACGACAACACCTTTAATGAAAACTGGGGAGATGCTTCTTACGGTTTATTGCTCAAAGAAATTTCCGACAGCTACATCTACAGAAATCGTTTTGTCGGGAATACCTCTGCCATTTACATGGAGGGCACCAACAGAATAATTATTGAAAACAATATTTTTAAAGACAACGGCTGGGGGATGAAAGTTCAGGCCAGTTGTATGGATAATGTTATACGTAAAAATAATTTTCAGGGCAACACGTTTGACGTAAGTACTAACGGTTCGCTGGTGATGAATGTTTTTGAAAACAATTACTGGGATAAATACGAGGGTTATGATTTAAACAAAGACAACACAGGTGATGTACCTTACCGTCCGCTGAGTTTATTCTCTGTTATTGTAGAGACCAACCCGCCTGCCATGCTCTTGTACCGCAGTTTTATTATTTCTTTACTCGATCGTTCAGAGAAAATAATCCCTACACTTACACCTGAAAATTTTATTGACAATACACCACTAATGCACGCACTCGATTTATGATTTGGATAAATAACATATCAAAACGTTTTGGTAAACTTCAGGTGTTGGATGATGTAACACTTACCTGCAATAAAGGAGAGTGCATCGCTTTAATAGGGCCGAACGGTTGTGGTAAAACCACTTTAATTAAAACTATACTGGGTATGGTGGTGGCTGATAAAGGCGATATTCTTTTTAATGCCAAATCAATAGCCAAAGATGTAGCTTACCGGAACCAGATAGGTTACATGCCGCAAATTGGCCGGTATCCTGATAACATGACCATCGGTAAGGTGATTGACATGATAAAAGACATTCGCCACTCTGATACAGCCCTGGATGAAGATTTATACAACGCTTTTGAACTGCACAAACTGGCAGATAAAAAAATGAGCACACTATCCGGTGGTACTACACAAAAGGTGAGTGCAACGCTGGCTTTTCTTTTTAATCCGGATGTGCTTATTCTCGATGAGCCCACTGCAGGGTTAGATCCACTGGCTTCAGAGATACTGAAGGAAAAAATTATTTCAGAGAAAAACAAAGGCAAACTGATTCTGATTACCTCTCACTTACTCAGTGAACTGGAAGATTTGGTTACACAAATTATTTTCATGCAAGACGGGCGGGTGAAATTTCATGAAACTCAGCATACGCTTAAAGAACAAACAGGAGAGGCCACCATTGCCAAAGCTGTTACCCATTTACTAAAAGCCGGTACGTATGAATAGGATCATTAAATTCGTTTTCTTCGACATTATACGCAATAAGATTATTCTCGGCTACACCTTGTTGCTGGGCATATTGTCCTGGGGTGTTTTCGGAATTGAAGACAACATTACTAAAGGGTTGCTTACCATATTGAACGTTATATTGCTTACGGTTCCGTTGGTGAGCATTATTTTTTCTACCATTTATATATACAACAGTTCTGAGTTTATTGAGTTGCTCATCAGCCAGCCGGTAAAACGGAAGCGGATATGGCTAAGCCTTTTTAACGGACTGAGTATTTCGCTTATTCTCGCATTTTTAGCAGGGGCTGGAATACCCATTCTGTTGTATGCACCGTTGCGTATAGGCATTATGATTACCCTTTCAGGGTGTTTGATAACAGCCGTATTTACAGCAATAGCATTTCTGAGTTCGGTATCTACCCGTGATAAAGCACGTGGAATAGGAGTCTCTATTTTATTGTGGCTTTATTTCGCGCTGCTGTTTGACGGATTGGTGCTTTTTATTCTTTTCCAGTTGGCAGATTACCCCATTGAGCAAGCCATGATTGGAGTTTCCATGCTTAGTCCGGTTGATCTGGCCCGTATACTTATACTGCTGCAAATGGATGTTTCGGCTATGCTAGGTTACACCGGAGCAGTATTCAAAGAGTTCTTCGGATCAGGTATGGGCGTTGTGCTGGCTTCCGTATTTCTGGTACTCTGGATTGCCATACCTTTTTCACTTTCCCTGCGCAAGTTTAGCAGAAAGGACTTGTAGTTATTTTATCTTTTAAGCATCCTGCCATGAAGACAGATATTGAGAATAGAAATGATATAGAACTTCTTATTACTACCTTTTATGAAAAGGTAAAGAAGGATGAGTCATTGGCTTATTACTTTACGGATGTGGTAAAAGTAAATTGGGAAAAACATTTGCCCGTGATGTATGATTTTTGGGAGAACGTACTTTTCTACTCAGGTACCTACTCCGGTAATCCCATGATGATACACACCAAAATTCATCAGAGAAGCCCGTTTAAAAAGGAGCATTTTCAACAGTGGCTTCACCTCTTTAATCAAAGTGTGGATGAGCTGTATGAAGGAGAACATGCCGAGCAGATTAAGCTGCGCGCCAACAACATTGCCACAGTAATGCAGATTAAAATCCTGGACTGATACTACTTTAACTTTTCCTCAGCATACCCCGCACTCTTGTTTAACGTGTTGTGCTCTTAGTCCAATAAAGGAAGTGGGTACGCGTCCACCGTTCATTTATCTGGGATAAGTACTGGCTATGTTGATTCGTTTTGTGCAATGATTTACTTTCTTCACTACATAGTCCGATAAGCTATAGCACACATATCGACTTTACAATCTGTGAGCGTAAGAGAGTGGATTTGATAGCTCAACAAGAATACACAGTTCTCTTTTAAAAAGAAAGCTGCACCAACTTGCGCTGGCACAGCTTCTATATAATGAAAAAAGTGCTATCGTATTTGCTAATATTTTTATTGAGGTAACAATACCTCGTCAATCACATGGATAATGCCGTTGCTGGCAGGGATGGAAGCGACAATGTGTGCTTTGCCGTTTATCAGGGGTTTGCCATCCTGCATGGTAATGGTGATGTTGCCTCCGTTAACCTGTCCCAGTGTTCGGCCATCGGTTAAATCTTCTGCTTTAATTACACCTACATACACATGGTATTGCAGTATGTCGGTAAGGGCATCTCTTTTATCCGCTTGCAATAAACCTTCCACAGTGCCTGCGGGTAATTTATCAAAAGCAGCGTTAACAGGTGCAAATACAGTGAATGGTCCGGCATTGCTCAGTACATCCACCAATTCAGCAGTTTTAACGGCTGTTACCAGTGTGCTGTGATCTTTACTGCCTACTGCAATTTGCACTACATTTTTTTCTGAAACATCGTCCTGTACACCTGATTGGCCTACGTTGGCTACTTCGGCTGTGGCTTCCGATGCACTTGCTTCAGGTGTGGGGGAACTGCTGCAACTGCCTAAAAAAAGCAGCGTACAGAGGTAAATGGTTGGGTTGAACGTTTTCATTTTATTTATATAATTTAACAGAACAAAGTTGAGGAAATCACACAGCTGGTTTTTATGACCTCAGTCATAAGCACCCCCTGTTTTTGCATGATTTATATTAGGAATTTAACTGACTTTTCTCCACTGCGAGCTTATCAAAAGCAGCATTGACGCACCTATAAGCAGTGCTATGTAAAAAAGCAGCTCATTTACATACGGAATCATAACGTAGCTGATTCCTGCAATTCCCTGTATGCCCAGTATAAGTTCATTCAGAAAAACTCCTGCACTTATGGAAATGATGGCTACAGTGGTGAGGATATTTTTTCTGATGTAATTGAACGTGTATAAATAGCCTATAAGGAACATTGTTAGTATAGCCAGTAGTACCAGATGCAGGTAAGCCATTACAATGGGGCGGAATCCGAAAGCCATTTTACTCATGGCAGGGAAAGTAGAACCTGCTTGTAACATAAATTTTATGGTGAGTGCAGTACCTACAAACAAAAACAGGTAGCGGGACAATAACGAGAGTTGCGTTTTTATTTTATTGCTGTTATCGCTCATGGCACGGATAACCAGCAGCCAGGCTATAAGTTGAGCAACGGAAGCAGCTACTATAAACGGATACAACCACATTGGTAGGTGGGCCCACAATACAGATAAGAAGTAAGCAGGCAGGCAGGAAATACTGAAGAGAAGAAATACCTTTTTCTCTTGTGGGAAAGCAAAATTTAACGCGCTCACCTGTGCTGTAAAAAGTCCCATCACGGCAAAAAAGAACCAGCCGTTGTATTGAAAATGCAGATAAAAATAAACAGATGCCAGATATTGGTGTTGCGGAATGTGTTTGCTTACCATCATGTAAATTAAGGCTAAGGTTCCCAACGAAGAGAGCAGGTTAAACACAAGTGCAGTAGTGAACCATTTTTTCGCAGGATGGCGTTCTGCCCTTTTTAAACTCTTAAAATAGCTGATGGCAAACCATGCGTTTAATATGAGGTGAAGAAACGAGAACGTAATGGAGATAACTCCGTATCCATGTAAGAAAAAACCGGTGAGCATTCCATAGCTGCACAGCACATGGGCACGCAGCAAAAAAACGTATTTGCTTACTTTTAACTGTGTGGCGTATTGTTGCAGGTAGTGAACCATCAAAACCATTAAAGTTTGGCTTATCCATCCGGTAAAAGCAAAATGGGAATGGGCGTGTTGAATGTTTTTCTGATTGAAAAACGGAAATTCGAAGCCTATTTTGTAACGCATCAATATCCCCATCAAGGCTACCAGCAGTAAATTTATAAGCGATAGTCTTACCCAAAAAGCGGTGTTAAATTCCTTCATTAAAAGTAGAGTTTGTGGTTGATGATTTCTACTTTTTTCTCCTCTTTCATTCTGGAGAGCGTGCGTATAACCGTTTCAACCCTTAAGCCGGTGAGGTTGGCTAGTTCCTGCCGGGTATGTGGGATCAATATTTTTTCATCTTTTTGGCTGTGTTCTTTTTTTATTTGTTTTAAAAAACTTAACAACCTCGACTCCGGACTGTTGTTTATCACCTCGCGGGCGGTGAGGGCTTTGTTATAGAGTCTTTGCGACAACAGCAGTATCATTTTTTTTTGCATTTCAGGATAAGCATCCAGCATGCGCATAAAGTTTTCTCTGGAGAGTTTTATGATAACAGATTCTTTTTGTGTGATGGCACTGGCAGGGTAGGGTACATCAATAAACAAGGCAGGTTCGCCAAAACTTTGTCCTTCATTAAAAATGCCCTGAATAAATTCTTTCCCATCGTTATTGATATTTACCATTTTTACTTTACCCTCCAGTATTTGGTGATAACAATGGCTACGTTCATCTTCAGCGAATACGCATTCTCCCTTGCCGTATATTTTGGCTACTGCGCCCCAGGTAAATAATATGTCCTGATCAATGTGCATTCAGATATTTTTATTTTTTGCTTGCAAACCGAGTTTCTTATGTACTTGTCATGAAAAAGTAATTTTTTCTGTTTCGTGCGCGGTATTTGTTTCTGCTTTTTTGCTATTAACAAATTCCGTTTTTTGCTTTCTGTTGTTGGGTTTATTCACAAGCTTTAGTTGTTTTGGCAATGAATAATCCGCAGGGCAAAAATAATCATTATTCGGACAAAAATATCCGAATAGTAAAATTGACTTAT
>DATGWX010000473.1:0-2388 GCA_035299275.1 Bacteroidia bacterium | reverse complement strand
AAGTATGCTTCCTGTTCTGGAAAGCAGGGCCTCGCAACTGGTTACTGAAGCGTGTGCATCCACAATGGTTTCCGGCTTATCGTTAAACTCCATACCGATGTCTTCAAACTCTTTGCGCAACTGCAACTCCTGACAATACACCTTTTTGATTTCCTTTTCGTCAATCAACAACAGTAGGTTGTCTAAGTAGTCGAATTCATTTTCGCAGTATACAAAGTGCCCGGCTGATTGGGTGTAGTGGTCGGCAAAAGAAAGCTTGAGGTCACGATCATCTTTGGCAAACACACCCGATTCCAGATCGATACTCGCATATGGGTTTTTCGACTTATAAAGTAAAGCCTGCCTGATGCGTTTGAGTATTTTTTCCTTCGGGGTGCTTTCTTCCATTCATCCGGTATTAAGTGGTGTGCGGAGGCTCTTCTTCAGGAGTTGGCGGAGGAGTTATTTCAGGAGTTACCGTATTTTCAGCAACAGGTAATTCAGCTACTGGTTCTGCCGCTTTATCATCATCACTGGTCATGTATTCCTGATAAGTGGTTTTATGATCAAACGGACGTTTACCCAATATACCTTCCAAATCACTCTGAAAAATAATCTCTTTTTTCAGCAACTGCTGTGTAAGTGCTTCCAACAGGTCACGTTTTTCCAGCAACAGATTTTTGGTGCGGTCATAAGCCGATTGAATGAGGTTGCGCACCTCCTGATCTATCATTTGTGCGGTATTGTCAGAGTACGGTTTGGTTAAACCGTATTCTCCCTGCGGATCATTGAAGGAAACATTACCCACTTTGGCATTCATACCGTAAATGCTTACCATGGCATAGGCCATTTTGGTAATGCGCTCCAGATCATTTTGTGCGCCTGTGGAAATGCGCCCGAAGATGATGTCTTCTGCCACACGTCCGCCCAAGGTCATACAAATACCATCCATCAATTGCTCCACCGTATACAGGTATTGCTCTTTGGGCAAATACTGGGCATAACCTAAAGCAGCAATACCGCGGGGAACAATAGATACTTTTACCAACGGATCGGCATGTTCGAGGAACCAACCTGCAATGGCGTGACCCGCCTCGTGGTAGGCCACAATCTTTTTCTCTTCCGGTGAAATGAGTTTATTCTTTTTCTCCAGTCCGCCAATTACACGGTCAATGGCATCCTGAAAATCCTGCATGTCTACATGCTGTTTGTTTTTACGGGCTGCAATCAAGGCTGCTTCGTTACATACGTTAGCAATTTCAGCACCGGCAAATCCGGGAGTTTGGGCTGAAAGTTTTTTCGCATCTACATCAGCATCCAGTTTCAACGGTTTAAGGTGAACACGGAATATGGCCTCGCGACCAACTAAATCGGGTTTATCTACAGAAATCTGACGGTCGAAACGACCCGGACGTAACAACGCAGAATCCAGAATATCGGGACGGTTGGTAGCTGCTAAAATAATTACTCCTGAATCAGTACCAAAACCATCCATTTCCGTGAGCAACTGGTTAAGTGTGTTTTCACGTTCATCATTTCCGCCTTGCACCATGTTACGTCCACGGGCGCGACCCACCGCATCAATTTCATCAATAAAAATAATGCAGGGTGATTTTTCTTTGGCCTGTTTAAACAAATCTCTTACACGAGAAGCACCAACTCCTACAAACATCTCCACGAAATCAGAACCGGAGAGCGAGAAGAAAGGAACACCGGCTTCACCGGCTACGGCTTTGGCCAAAAGTGTTTTACCTGTTCCGGGAGGGCCTACCAGTAGCGCTCCTTTAGGAATTTTTCCGCCCAGGTTGGTGTACTTTTTCGGGTTTTTGAGGAAGTCAACAATCTCCATCACTTCTTGTTTGGCCTCGTCTAAACCGGCTACATCCTTAAACGTAATGTTGACTAACGTGTCTTTATCATACAACTGAGCACGTGAACGACCGATATTGAATATCTGGCCTCCCCCGCCTCCGCCTCCACCCATTTTACGCATCACCAGCATCCAGAAGCCAATAATGAGCAGGAACGGGAATATCCAGGAAAGCACTTCTCCCCACACATTTCTGCGAGTAACATATTCCGGCTCTATACGCTCCTGTTCGGGAAGGTTTTTTTGTGTTTCCTTAAGTTTATCTTCAAAAGTGCTTACATCACCAATCTCAAAATAATAATGCGGTGTACCTTCAGAAGTAAACGCTATGCGGTCTTTGAATTCTTTTTTGTAGTTCTCTTTTTCGAGCGCTGTTTTGCGAATGTACACTTCAGCAATTTCTTCATTCACCACAATAATTTTTTCTACATCATGTGTGGCCAGCATGTCTGATTTTACTTTCTGCCAGGTTGTCTTGACCGCGGCATCCTGCGGATAGAACGTAATGATGAGAAAAGCTATCAGAATGATGGCATAAA
>DATGWX010000472.1:0-1876 GCA_035299275.1 Bacteroidia bacterium | reverse complement strand
TGAGCGTCTCCTGTACATTAACAAGGCCGGTAAGATAGATGTCAACATGATGAATAATATTCGGGACATGTTGATGCGCAATGATATTAAAGCCTGTGAAGCGTTTTGTAACCGCAACCCGTCACCTTTTTCGAACCTTATTTTAAAGGGCCTTTCGCGTGTGGGTACTCCCATACGTGACATTGAAAGTGCCATTGAAAACACCGCCAGAGTAGAGGTATACAAAATGGAAAAGAACATCAGTTTACTTTCAGCCATTGCGGCTATTGCACCGATGTTCGGGTTTCTGGGTACGGTAATAGGTATGATTAAAGCATTTTATGACATCTCCATTTCTGATAATATCAGTATCGGGATTATATCCAGCGGTATTTATGTGAAAATGATTACTTCTGCATCGGGTCTTATAGTAGGGGTAATTGCCTACATCTTCTACACGTATCTGAATACTAAAATTGAACGTTTGGTAAACAGAATGGAAGTGACAGCGATAGAGTTTGTTGATATACTTTATAAGCCGGTAAACTAATGAATTTCCGCAGAAAAAAAGCAGCACATGCAGAGGTGCAGGCAGGGGCGCTGTCTGATATCCTGTTCTTTCTCATGTTGTTTTTTCTCATCATTTCTACTCTGGCTACCCCCAGCGCCATTCGCCTTTTGTTGCCCCGTGCACAATCAGTGAATTCAGTACCGCCTAAACAACCCCTGCACGTTTACATTACCCAGGACTTACGTTATTACCTGGAAAAAGACGAGGTGAGTTTGGCCAACTTTGAAAGGGATCTTGCGTTAAAAATTAGAGGCAAAGAACAACCTTCCATTGTACTTCATATGGATCGTACCATCTCCGTTGATGAGATGATGAAAGTGCTCGACATAGTGAATAAGCTCAAATTACCTGTGGTAATTGCCGTAGATAAGAGTAAGGAATAGATTATCTTTTATAAGTCAGGGAGGATATTCATCCTCCCTGACTTCCATGAAACTATCCAAGTAGCAGTATCTTGATGCAGGATATTTATCCTTCCAGTATTAATCCGTTAAGAACAACCTAGGCCATCCTACAGTTGAAATTTTTTAAGAAGAAAAAGGGTAAGGATAAATATCCTTACCAGCGAATGTGAGACGTTTGATTTAGCACTAAATTATTCTCCTCTATTTCTGCGGATGTAAGTGTGATCTTTTTCTGCTGTAGCCGAAATAGATAACAAGTCCGATGAGCATCCATATAGCTGCTGCTTTGAGTGTAAAAGCATCCAATGCAACAATCATCATGGTACATACTAAAACGCCCAGTATAGGAACAAGCGGCACAAGCGGAGTTTTAAACGGACGATTAATATCGGGGTTACTCTTACGCATAATTAATATGCCGGCACTCACCAGCACAAAGGCAAATAAGGTTCCGAAGGAGGTTAAGTCACCGGCAATACTACCCGGTACAAAAGCAGCAAAGGCTCCAACAAAAATGAACAATATCCAGTTGGCTTTAAACGGAGTATGGAACCTGGGGTGCAGTTCTCCGAAAGCAGGAGGAAGCAAACCATCTTTACTCATGGAGTAAAACACTCGGCTTTGTCCCATAAGCATTACTAAAATTACGGAAGAAAAACCTGCCAGAATAGCTAAGGTTACGCCTGTACCCAACCACTCATATCCCTTCATGTAAGTTTGAATAACGTAGGAAACAGAGGCCTCTTTTCCGGCAGTTTCAAATTCGCTCCAATGCGCTACGCCTGTAAGCACATGTCCGAATAAGATGTAAAGTATGGTACACAACAGCAAAGAACCGAGTATACCAATAGGCATATCCCGTTTGGGATTTTTAGCTTCCTGTGCAGTGGTACTTACGGCATCAAAACCGATAAAGGCAAAG